>CAKZZJ010000182.1 GCA_937885165.1 uncultured Caryophanales bacterium | reverse complement strand
GCGCTCAGGACGGATTTCCATAGGTACCTGATAGGTCGCGCCGCCGACTATTTTATTAATTATTTTTTTTATTTATTCAGAAATTAATTAATGCGTGATTTCGACAATTAAGGGTTTAATAGTTGAAATATTTTATGATGATATTTTATGATATTGAGTAAATGAAGATAATATTCTATTGAAGAAAGAAAATAGAAATTAATAAATATAATCTACATTTTAAATTCATTAATAATTAATAATTATAATTATTTATACATTTATTTAATAAAAAGCAAATTAAACTATAATTAAAAAAATAAATATTTATAATTGTTATTTTATTTTTATAAATAAGAATTTAGATAAACAAATTAAATTGAAAGATTATAAAATCATCAATATTTTAAACAAAAAAAATTTGATTAAATATTAGAAAATTAATTAATAATAGAAGAAAAAGATTTGTCTTTCTAATAATATTTTTTATCTTTATTTGGAAATATTTAATCGAATTTTAATAAAGAAAAGAATTCTTACTAATTGTGAAGCTTTATCGATTCAATAAATTATACATTTCTTATGAATAAATTTTATATAATTGTAGGAGAAATATGAGATATGGAAAAAGAATTAAGGGAACTTTAAATATAGATTAAGATTTAAGTTTTAAATAATTAAATAGCATAAATACAATGGAAGTTTTAGATATTACTATTTCTAAAGATAATGCATTTAATATTGATTCATTTAAAAAAGAAATCAGATTTTTATGTTCTTTTATTTTAGATATAACAACCACACCAGAGGTTGCAATTTCGTTTGCAAAAATATATTTGTCTTCTTCTCCTTCAAGTTTTGTATTTTCATCTACTATCGCTATAATTGAGCCTATCTCATAATAACTTGGGAGTGGGTCTTCATAAATTAAATCCAAAAATTCGTCAATATCGAATATCCCTGATGGTTCTACAATTACATTATCATAGCCTGTAATAGCCATCTGGATTAATTTTGTTCTAAACCTTCTAATGTGAGTAGTTAAATCACCACCACCAGAAATCATCTCTAACTCTACATTGTCGCCTCTTATTTCAGATAACAACATCATGTCAACATTTATAGCACCAAAATCATTTTCAAGTATACAAACTTTTTTATTTTGTTGTTTTAAATAATTAGCATAATGTTTAATAAATGTAGTTTTCCCAGAACCTAAAAAGCCAGTTACTAAATCTATTTTAATCATTTGTTTTTTTCCTTCTTATTATTTCAGTTATCTTATAACATAAAAAATTCAAAAAAATGATTATGATATCAGCTAATAATTTAGATATAAATATGCTTAATCCTGATAAAGATAATAAATAGCTGAATGCTATAGATAGTCCTAAATAAACAACAAATAAAATTATATATTTCGGTATTTTTCTTATGAATAAATCTTTCTTATCCAATAAATATAAGCCTGTAAAATAAAAGGATGCTGAAATAATTCTCACTACAGGAATTGATATAAATAAATTATATTCAAAATTGTTAAATACGAAATTTTTAAATGTCGCAAATAAACCTATATCAAGTATAAATGCTGTAATAAATAATAATATATATGATATTGCATTTTTATTGATTAAAATTGTATCCTTTAAAGGTTTGAAATGAGACCCTTCGTTATTATTTATATATACTGATTTAATATCAACTTGAACAAGATTGGCATAATTAAGTGCATCCATTAAAAATGTAGCTTCATAATCATATCTGTCGCCTTTGGTATTTAGCGCAAGTGAAAATAAATTAGAAGGTATTCCTCTTAAACCTGTTTGTGTATCTTTAATATCTTTTTTAGTGAATATTTTAAAATTTGTTTTCGAAATATAATTCCCTATTTTAGATAAAAGGGGCATACTCTTTTTATCAAAAACTCTTGTTCCTAACACTAATGCGTTTTCATTTTCTACAAGTTTTTCTTTTACTCTTAATATGTCTTGGTATACATGCTGTCCATCACCATCAGCTGTAACAAAAAAAGCCACTTCACTATCTAGGTTTATAACATAATCAAAGCCGTATTTTAAAGCAAAACCTTTTCCGTGATTTTCATCATATCCGATGATTTTGAATAATTTATTTTCTTCAATTTTTTTAAAAATATCCTTGTATTTTTCTCCAGAACCATCATTAACAATGATGAAATAATCAAAATCCGTAGGCTTAAAACATTTTAGGAAATTAATTGTCATTACATCTGGTTCATACACAGGAATAATTAATGCAACTTTTTTCAAAAAAATATACCTCTATTTATTCTTGATGCGCTTATTATATATTAAATTTATTTAATTTTCAATAAATTAGAAATAATTCGAAAATTACAGTTTTTCTTGATTACGATAATAAAAATATATATAATTTAGTTATGAAAAAAAATAAGAAAAAAGAAAAATTAAAAAGAACAGAAATAACATTAGAAAATGATATTAAATACGAGGGCCCTCTATCCTATAGAAGCCTTAGAATTATTGCCTGGTTTGCAATAATTATCGCTCAAGTAGCCATCATAATAAACCTTAATGCTAATTTATCATTACAAGAAGGAGAAGAAGAAATATCAAAAGGAATGCAGATATTAATTCTTATACTTTTGTATATTTCACAACTATCACTTCCTCTATTTTTAATCGCTAATTTTTCAATAATTATTAATAATAGAGAAAGCTACTTAAAATTATTGATAAAGTATGGTGGTATATCATTGGCGTTTATTCTTGCGTTTATATTTATTAATTTTCACTATGTTTCAGGGATTGTTTCGGCACTTGGTGTTAAAGATAAAGCCGATGTTGTAGATGGGATTATGGATTTATTTTTTTCAAAAATAGTGAATCAAAATGTAATGCTTGATTTATTCTTGTGTACACTTACATTGTTTTTTATTGATTATAATCCTAAAAAATACTTCCAAGGAAAAAAAATAATTGTATTTAGATCATTTGTATTACTACCTATAGCTTACGAAATATTTGCAATAATAATAAAAATATTATCAATTACAACATCATCTATCCCAACAATATTTCAAATATTCTTACCAACTAAACCAATACTTTTATTCTTATTATTTATAGCGATAATCATTTATATAAAAGTTATCGAGAGAATGTTCAAAAAAAGAGGAAAAACAAAAGAAGAATATGTTGCATATACAAAAACAAATCATGCAGCATTTAGATTTTCAATATTTACTTCAATTTGTTTGGCAGTAATATCTGTAATTGATATTGCCGTTGTTGCTATCTGTAATTCAGCGATAGAAGATAGTGAACTTTTCTATTCTTTGCTTTCATCTATAATAGGTTCTTGTTCGCTTATATTCCTAGCTATTCCTATAGTAATGTTTTTCTCATACAAAAAGACACATAAGAACACTACAATTGATATCTTTATACCACTTGCAGGAATTGCATTATTAATATTCACTTATCTTGAAGGTGGATATTGGATTATTGTAAACTTTTTAACTAAATAAG
The DNA here is from genome assembly GCA_937885165.1 of uncultured Caryophanales bacterium. GTDB lineage: Bacteria > Bacillota_I > Bacilli_A > Acholeplasmatales > Anaeroplasmataceae > Anaeroplasma. The sequence continues at coordinate 40,342 of CAKZZJ010000182.1, read as the reverse complement.
ATATAAAAAAAGAAGTTGTATTATTTTAAACAAGAACTCTAGTTTATATATTTGATTACAACTTCTTTTTTTATCTATTTACTATTTTCTTTAATTAATTGATTTATTTTTTCTTTTATCAAATTATTATAATTATTAATATTTTCTGTATTTATATTGCCACTAGGGTATATGTATTCGCCAAGGTAGAGTTTATATCTGCCTTTTTCTTTTGGTTTAATATATATCGGTAATATTTTAGTATTGGTTTTTAAAGAAAAATAAGCAGCACCAGTTTTAAAATCATCTAATTCTTTATCTTTATTTATATGTCCTTCTGGAAATATTGATAACATACAGCCACAATTTAACATATCTGTTATTTCAACCAAAGATGATAAAGAGGGCTTTTCTCTGTTTACTTTAATACACCCTAAGTTTCTTAATAAAAAGCTTCTTAATTTATGATTATTAAATACTATATCAGCAACTATCATTTTTAGTCTTCTACGCCAAAATGTCCTAAATAACAATATTGGATCAGCAAATGAAGTATGATTAGCAATAATTATCATATTTTCTTTTTCTTTTAATTTATAATTATGCTTTCCTTTGTTATAGGTTTTGGAAAACAAACCAAATCTTGATAAAAACAATATTATTTTTGCTAAATCGCATAAAAAGGCGCTAGGTTTAAATGCTTTATGATATTTATCTCTTTTTACATTATAACGATAAAATTTTTCAAGTTTTAATATTTCTTTTCTTATTTCGTTATTGGCATAATCTATTTCTTCTTTTGTCGGATTTTCATTTTTAATATAGTCTCTGATATAAATTGGTGTACCGACAACCATTTTGTTTCTTTTAAAAAATTTATACTCACCAGGGGTATAAATTGGTATAATCGGTTTCCCTGATTTAAGTGCTATCATTATGTAACTTGGATAAAAACTACCTAAAGTATTTGATGTTGGAAGTTTGCCTTCGGGAAATATCAATAATAATTTATTTTTATTTAATAATTTTACAGATTTATCAATAAACGAAAATTCAAATTTTGTTCTATCTACCCTGATTCCACCAAGACTTCTTATTAAAATGTTTAATATTTTATTAAAAGAAAAGACCTTTTCGCTCATCAAGCAATATACTTTTCTAAACGGAAAGGCACACATATAAAGCATGAAATCCTTAAATCCTTTATGGTTGGATAAAAGAATCGCACCACCTTTAATATGTCTTGATTGAATTTTCTTATTTACATAATATGTCTTTCTTTTGAAATATAAAAGATAAACAGGGTATATAAAAATTATACCTACTATATAAAGAAATAGCATAATTCACCTAATTAATATTTTATTTCTTCTATCTTTTTAGCAACCAAAACTGGAGTAGGAAGTATTAATTCATAAGATAAATTAACTTCAAATTCTTCGTTTACTTTTGATAAAATAGAAAAATAATCTAATGATGTAGCACTTAAATCATAAAAAATATTATCATCAGGATTAACTTTTTTTCCTAATTCTTTTTCAAATATTTCTATGATTTTTTGTAATAATTTATTGTTTTCAAATTCATTTGATTTTATAACGATATCATCATATTTTAGTAAATGAATTTCATTATTATCAAGATTCCTTTTTACATATTGTCTTGATACTTTTATTGCTTCTTTACTCATTAAAGGATCATAAGTAAAATAATATTTATTAGGTCTTAATGATGAATCTATTTTATCTAATTCTTCTTCAATGTTTTTCTTAAGCTCAATCACCTTATTTTCGGTTAAATAAGGGCTAATTCCAACTATTAATACTAAATCATCATCTAGTTTTGTTACAACATAGGCTAAAACATTTTTTAAATTGATTTCTTTTTCAATAGTATCAGGACTTACATTTTCACCATTTGATGAAATAAATAAATCATCAAATCTACCTTCAACATAATATCTTCCTTTAGCATCTTTATGAACTATATCATTTGTTTTAAAATATTCATCTTCATTAAGAATATATTCTTGTTTATTTATCAAGAATTTATGAGATATTGATTTTCCTTTAATTAGCAATTCGTTATTTTCTAATTTATATTCAACAGATTTAAAAGGTTTCCCAATTGAATTTTTCATTCTGTCGGTTATATTTTTAGATAATTCAACTGAAGTAATGCCTACCTCACTCATGCCATATCCATCATGTAAAGGATAACCTAATGCATTTATAAGTCTTAGCGTTTCATCCTTAATATAGCCACCACCACTGATTGCGAATTTAACAGATTTACCGAATAATTTATCATCGACCTCATGCAATAATTTTTTAGCTATTTTAAGACCAAGATGAGGGAACACTTTTTGAATAGCAATCGATAATTTAATTCCTTTTTCAAATTTTTTCTGTGTTTTTTCATCCTGTTGTTTTAAATTATTATTTATTTCTGCTTCAATTTTACTCCAGAATAAAGGCACAGCAAAGACATGTGTTACATTATGTAGTCTTATTGTATTAAGAATTGTGTCTGCAGAATAATTGTTTAAAAATACAAAGCATCTACCAAAAAAGCTAAACCATAAATATACGGCAACAAGACCAAAGATATGGTAAAGAGGTAAAAATACCAATTGTTTTAATTCATCGTGGTAATGTTTCTTTATTTGCTTATTCTCTTTTAATATGCTTCTTGAATTGAGTATCTGTGTTGAAAGTTCATAGCCATTAAAGAATATAATTTTTTCTTTTAATGTAGTGGCTGATGTTGATAAAGCTATTTCATTTGCAAAATTAAATTTATAATCATCTTTATTTTTTAAATCCAAATCATAATAATTAATCAAAGGTTTAGAATAACCCATATTAACACCAATGAGGCATCTTGAATTAAGGGTATCTAAAATATTATTGGTCAAATTTTTAGGATGACGATGATTAATTAGATATGGTTTATTACCAGATGCTAAAATGGCCCAAAAAATAATAATCCATTCTAACGATGAATCATAAGATATGCCAATATATTCATCCTTTAAATCAGGGTATTTCATATTGATTGAATATGCTTTATCAAGTATTATTTCTTTTGCTTCTTTATATGTTGTTTTATAAATCCTTGACCCATCATTTTTTTCTGCCAAAGTATTGTTTTCATGCATAAACATGATATTGAAAATAGCTTCAAAGTCTTTTTTTGAATTATTTAATAAATTATATCCTTCTTTGGCAATTTTATTTACTCTAATCATACTACTCCTAACAAATACCTATTACAAACAAGATATTTAAAAATCCACCATCTATTATCCCTATATCAATATTATCATAATTATCATATACATAATTTGTGATATCATCCTTTAGATTATCGTCTACATTATCTCCGCTAAACATAGCTATTATTTCTTTGTCTGATAAATCAATTTTAAAAAGAGTCTTTTTTACTAATTCTTCTAAATTATTAGAAATGAATAAGATATCATCATCCGTAATAGCCATAAAGTCTCCTTTGTTATATTCTTTTCCGTTATAAGATGAGGTCTTACTAGCTTCGATTATTTTTATTGTTGTTGTGTTATTTAAGCCTTTTTTCATAGATGATATTGTGGCATCAATATCATCACTTGTATTAAGCATCATAGATAATGCAAAATATCCTTCAGCTAAACTCTTTGTTTCTAACAGATATATATTTCTCTTATTTAAAATTTTTAACGCGAGTTCAGTTGTTAAAAATGCATTTTTATCATTTGGTAAAATAATAATATATTCTGAATTTAATTTGTTTATCGCATCTATTATTTCCTGAGTTGATGGGTTTATTGTGATAGGACAATCAAGCACAACATCCGCACCTAAATCAAAAAATGTTTCCTTCATAAGTGAACCAGTAGAATAAACTATATATGTTATTTTTTTATCTTTTTTTACATCCTTATATCTTATTTTTGTTGCCTTATCATATGAAATATTGATGCTTTGATAATCGCCTTTTAGATATGATAACATACCAAAATAAATAGTATATAATCCATATCCTCCAGCATCAATAACATGAGCATCTTTTAATACTTTTAATTCATTTGGTGTTTCATCTAACGCAATCTTTGATAATTTCAAAATATGGCTTAATAAATCGTTAAAATCTTCTTCTACATCATCAATTAATATTGATTTTTTTAATACAGTAATGATTGTCCCTTCAACAGGATTTTTAAGTTTTGAATATACGTAGTCTTTAGCGCTTTTAAGGGCATTTAAAAAATCATTTGTATCGATATCTTTTTTATTTTTAATGCTTCTTGATATACCCTTAAAAATCATCGATAAAATGACACCAGAATTTCCTCTAGCGCCAACCAACATATTCGAAGAAAGCTTTGATAAAAATGTTGAGATGTCTTCTTCTTGATTAACATTAGTTAATCCAGATTCTAGTGTCTTTCTCATATTTGTTCCTGTATCACCATCAGGAACAGGAAAAACATTTAATTCATTTATTTCTTGTTCTTTTTCTTTTAACATTCCTAAAGAATATGAAATCATATTATAAAAATCTTTAGAGTCAATTTTCAATTTATTCATAGCTATCTTTTCTTATCTTTCCAAAATTATTAATTTCTTTAGGCAAGAATAAAGCAATAATCATTGCTAAGAAGGTTGCTGAAGCAACAACTATACCAAGTATCCAGCTTAAATCATTATTTCTTAAATTAATCCATACAATTCCTGATGATATCGCACCCGTTATAGATGCCGCCAAAGTCTGTACTGCAAAATACATCGCTGAGTGTGATATTCCTGTTTTTTTATAATCCATTTGTGCATAAATTGATGGTATTGCATATCCAACACTGAGGAAGGCTCCAACACCAAATGAGGCAATAAATCCAGCAACAAGAGCCATAATAAATCTTAACAAATTATCATCAAACAAAATGCATAAAGTCATTAACACCATTGCTGATATAAACATTATTGCAGAATATATAAAGCCAAATTTAAATCCAAGTCGTGCACAAATCTTACGGTAAATCATAAGTGTAAATGGAACAGGCATAAATACTGTTGCCGTAATTAAAGTTATCTTATAACCCTCAAAATTGAGCACACCTGAAAAATAAACATTTTCTCCTGCCATAAACATCTGAAGTCCAAATTGTAATAGCATAAATAAGACAACCCACTTTAAAAAACCTTTATTTTTAAATGTTATTATTATTGACTTAAATACACCAATTTGCCTGAATTTTTCTTTTTCCGGTTCTTTTTTTGTTTCTTCTACTTCATTATTTTTCTTAGTTGATCTTTCTTTAATCATAAATAAAGGTATTATCATGGTTAAAGAAAGAGGCAAAAATATAAAAGCGATTATCCTTATATTTATTTTAAATGTAACGAATAATGGAATTAAGGCATATCCTAAAACAAAATAAATTACATCAAAAATAGATTTATAATTTGATAATATTATTTTATCTCCCTCATCTTTGGTTATTTCAGCAAAGGTTGCATAATAAGTTACTATGGTCAGATTATAAAATATGTAGAATAAGGCAAGTATAATACCAAACCAAATTGTATTTATGAAACTTCCTTCATCCTTAACTAGAGGAAATAAAAATAATACATAAAAAGTTATTGTACCAATTAACCCAAATAAAATAAATGGCCTTCTTCTACCCCACCTTGATTTAAAATTATCAGCAATCCCTGCAAGTGGAATATCAATGATACCATTTATGATTTTTGCTGCAGTAACAAAAATAGACCATAACGCTGCTGAAACGATGGTGACATTAAAGTAAGTCCAGTATTCTACACCTTCACCAAAGCCTTCAACCATTAAAGCCTCTACTAAATATGTTCCAATTATTAAATTTAGCATATTTACGCCTAATGCTGATAAAGCATATATAAGTAATTGTTTTTTATTTGATAATTTTTTCATTATTTTCATCCATAAACGCAAATAAATTATATAATAATTTTTTTTTATTTTCAATGAAAATAAGATATACTACTACACATAAGAAAACGACTTAAATATATTAAGAATTTATTTTTTGTGTTTGACTAATAAACTTAAAGGTATTAAAATTATCTTTGTTAAAATTAAAAAACAATATAAAACATTGGAGGAAAAATGAAAAATTACGTAATATTGGTTGATGTAAATTCAGATTTGTCGCCAGAATTAAGAAAAAGATTTAATATTGAATATTTAAAGGCACATATAACTACTCCTGGTAATATAGATCGTGATGGTATACTTGACTGGGACTTCACAAATGAAAATGATTTTTATACATCACTTAAAAAAAATAAGGATGCATACAAAACAGCACCAGCATCTCCAGAAGAATATAAAAATGCATTTTTAAAATATATAAATAGTGGTTTTGATGTTTTATCTATTTCAATTTCAACAAAATTATCCGGAACATATGAATTCGCAACAATGGGTCGTGACTTAGTTTTAGATGAGAATAAGAATGCAAAGATCTTTTGTGTAGATTCAAGAAAATATTCTAATGGTTTTGGCCTTTTAGCAATTATGGCCGCAATGAATAGAGATAAGGGAATGACTATTGAAGAAAATGTAGCCTGGCTTGAAGCAAATAGAAATAATGTTCATCAGATGGGTTGGCTAGATGATTTATCTTTTGTTGCCGCAAAAGGAAGAATATCTCATCCACAAGCATTCTTTGGCCAATTAATCGGCATTAAACCACTTGCTGATTTTTCACCAGATGGTCTTGTTACAGTATTAGGTAAAGCCAAGGGTGAAGAAAAAGCGTTCAAAGCTATTATAGAATATATGAAAAGGACTATAATAAATCCTGAAGAACAAATAATTTTAATGGCAGAAACTAATAGAAAAGAGAAGACTTTGAAATTTAAAGAATTAATAGAAAAAGAGTTTCATCCAAAAGAAATTATCATCAATACAGTCTACCCATCATGTGGTATAAATGTTGGGCCAGGATTAATGGCTGCATACTATTTCGGAACACCAGTAAGTGAAGAATTAAAAGAAGAAACTAAAATTTTATCTGAAATATTAGGAAACTAAAATTTTGGCTTATTTAAACGAATTTTTAACTAAAAAGACAATGCTATTATTAAGTAAAATTCTTAATAAACATTGCCTTTTTTTATTTGTTTAAAAATTTAATATCTTTCTTTATTTTTTCAATGAATTCTTTTGGTTCATCAGTGAATAATTCGCTTGCATAATTACTTATATAATATTTTAAATAAGCAATAATTGATACTAGTTCCTCATCTAATTTACTACTTATTATCTCTCCTTTTTCTTTAACATATTTATAAAGCGTTGGTATCATATCATCATCATTTGAAACAAAATTATTTGATAAGTATTTTTGATAAGATTCTTCAACAATTTCATCTAAATTTTGTTCTATATTTTCATCTAAGATTTCTTTTTTATATTCATTATATCTATTAATTTTGTGTTTTATTACTGAGCTCTCGTTTGAGACAGGCTCATAATTTAAAATCTCTTCTTTTATCTCTTCTAACATTTTTTCTTCTTTTTGTGTTCTATGATCTTGGTCATACCAAATTGTATCTCTCATTCCTTTTAATGCAAATAAGAGAATCTGACTATTGCTTATATCTTCTTCAATACCGATGGTCATGTATTTGATATATTTCTGTACAGAATGAATTAATATGTCAGCGAATATTTGAATCATAAAAACACCGAATGAAATTGCTAATGATACTACGCTCCCTTTAGTCGCACCAAACGAAATTATGCCATATAAAGAAAATCCTAATGAGAAAACTTTAATAGACCATTTTGTAATTTTTAATACTGTTTTTCCTATATTTTTATTTTTAGCAACTCTGCTTTTTTCAACAAAATTCAAAAATTTGGATTTGCCAGGATAATATATGATGTCAAAAATTATTGATATAATTAAAACCAAAGCCAAAAGAGAATAAATGATAATTTGAACAATTTCTGCACGTCTTAGATATATCATGTATCCATAAAAAATTAAAAACACTCCTGATGATATCATATTGATAATGAACATGTCCACTTTTAATTTGTTAGATACTATTCTAAATGCAGCAAGTGAATTATCAATACTAATCTTTTTATCAGCTTTTTTGCTGATTTCTAAAGATTCTTGTATTTCATTTTTGTTTTCTTTATAAAATTTACTTACTCCTTTTATAGCTTTAATGAGTCCCACAACAACACCACCTCCTATAATAATATAAAAATGATGAAACTAATTATTCTTCATCATTTAATACTTTTTTTATAAAATTAATTGTTTTTTCTTCTGCACTATTAATTTTTAGCATGTGGACGTATAGATATTTATCGTCCACTTTCAAGCCCTTTTCTTTCAATGTTTTTTTAATTGATAGAGCGGTTCTTCTTGACCAATTTGAAGTTGTAAATAGCACAACTCTTTTCGCATCTTTTGGCCTCAATTTTTCCACATATTCTTTTAGTTTCTTATCCATTACATTGGCGTATGGTGCCCCGCCTAAAAATAGGATTTCTGAGCCATCAATAAAATCATCATCACTGATTTCTTTGGCTTCAAGTTTCAAATATTTTGCTATGTAATCTGCAATCTTTTTAGTATGGCCTAGTTTTGAATAATATCTAATTCTAATTTTTTCCATTTTTATTTACACTTTTTTTCTACAAATTTTAAATATTCAAGTGCTTTTTTTGTCAACACTTCATAACCAAAAAACTTTAATATTTCACGATATAATATTTCGCCTTCAGCATTAATATTATCAACTAATACTTTTAATTCCTGATATGGGATATCATAAATTTGTCTAGGATAATTTGTTCTTAAGGCAGTTATTTTAAATTCCCCGGTAGTTGGCCATAATACAAAATCATATAAATTATCTGTTTTCTTAAAACCTAGTTTTTTTATTCTTTCATTAATTATATCCAAGGCTTTGCCACTGATTTTGGCTAAATCAAATGCTTCTCTTAGTCTTGCTTTTAACAAATTTAGAGTAATTGGTGCTTCGGTTTTGATTACTTCAATTATGTTATCATCTAAAATTGATAAAGCTTTGTTATTTCCTTCATAAATATCGTTTAAATCTACTTTTTTTACTTTAGCTTTTATATATTTACAAGTTTCCATTATTCACATACCTTTTTTAAAACTTCATCTAAATCATATTTGTTTTGGTGATCTGGGGTAATAAATCTAATATCATCATCTTTAAATCTAGGAATTATATGAACATGATAATGCATAACAGTTTGTCCTGCAGCCTCATTTGTGTTATTTATTACATTTATTCCATCTGGTTTAACATTTTTATTGATCTTTTCAGATAGTTTTTTTACTGCGCTCATAACTTTAGAATATTCATTATCAGGGATTTCTAAAATATTTTCATAATGTTTTTTCGGCATTACTAAAGTATGTCCATAACCAGCTTGAGATATATCAAGTATAGCAACTACATCATCATCTTCATAAACTTTTTTACTAGGAATTTCATTGTTGATTATTTTGCAAAAAATACACATGTATTAACCACCCCTTTATTCTTGATTTTATTGTTATTTTAACTCATTGTCAAGAACAATAATTATGAAAACAACAAGCATTCCTTTTCATTATTGAAAAGGTTTTCATTTTTTTGTTTTCAATTTTTTAATAGTTTGATATAATTTAACATAGAGGGGAGTTTAGCAAGCTAAAATTATATAGCGATACACCTTTGTAAAGAGTACGTGTTATTTTTAATACAAAGTTGCCCCCATCTTAAAGAAAGTAGAGATTAGAATTATGATTGCTAAAACCAGAAGAATAGCAAACACTAAGAACTTAACTAATCATTTACCAATAAGAAGATATACCAATCCAGAATATATCTATCTTGCTGTAACTAACACACGTTGTCCAAAGGCAGATATAATAGTCAAGCCTGGTGATAAGGTAAAGATTGGTCAGGTTATTGGCACACGTTTTGGTCCGTTCTTTGAACAGCCAATTCACTCAACAGTATCAGGAGAAGTCGTTGGTACAGTTAAAAAATTCCACAGAAGTGGTAAATTAACAGATTTTATCCAGATTAAAAATGATATGAAGGATGAATTTGTTGAAACAGTTAAAGAAAGAACAGAAGAAGAAATTGCCGCTTTAACTTTAGACGATTATGCAAGAATCACTAAAGAAATGGCTTTAGTTGGACTTGGTGGTTCATCATTTCCAACCTATATTAAATTTCAAACAAAAGATCCAATTGATACCATTTGCATTAATGGTGTTGAATGTGAACCATATCTTTCTGCAGACCATCGTGCCATAATCGAATTTACAGAATATATTATCTATGGCTGCAAATATGCACTTCAGGCTTTTAAAGCCAAAAGACTATTAATCTGTATAAAGTATATATATGAAGATTTGTATGATACTTTAAATGCCGAATTAACAAGATTCCCTGAATTACCTATAGAAGTTAAAAAGGTGGGTAATTACTATCCACAGGGGTGGGAAATAGAAATGATTAAATCAGCAACAGGAATCCACGTTCCTGCAGGTGTTTTACCAGCAAAACTTGGGATTATGGTGTTTAATGTTTCTACAATACTTGGTCTATATCGTGCAATAAAACTTAATATGCCAGTATATGAAAGGAATTTCACGCTTAATGGTGATGGTATTAAATATCCTCAGAATTATCGTGTAAGAGTAGGAACAGCTTTAAAAGAAGTCATCGAGTATTCAGGCGGATACAAGGATGATTCTGATAAAGTATTGATACTTGGAGGCCCAATGATGGGAGCCAATTTGGTGAGAGATGATGCAGTAATAACAAAAACATGTACTTCCTGTATTATCTTAAATGCTCAAAAATATGTTGAAGAACCTTGTGTTAGATGTTCATCCTGCGTATATTCTTGTCCTGCAGGATTAAAACCAGTTATGATTATGCAGGCAGTTAAGAATAATGACAAAGAAGCATTAAAAAATGAACTTAATATAAAATCATGTATTTTATGTGGTATGTGTTCATATACATGTACTTCAAAAATACATTTGACAGAATATTGCCGCAAGGCAAAGAAACTAGCGATGTAGGAGGTGTGGATATATGAAATTAATTCCTCAAACATCCCCTTATTTAAGAAAGCCTGTTAGTGTTGCAAGAATGATGCTGGATGTTTTGATAGCTTTGCTTCCAGTAACTATTTTCGCAATCATTCAAAATGGTTGGAGTGGTATATATGTAATTTTATTATCACTTTCAATAATGATTTTAACAGAGCTTATTGCCCACTTGTTAATTAAGTGGCCAAAAGGATTAAAATTTAAAGAAATATTTACAAAAGAAGGTTTGGCAAAAGTAAAAGCCTTATATACAATCAACAATTTCCTAGCACCAGCGATATCAGGTTTGATATTTTCATTAATCCTACCAGCTGGAGTTAGCCCTTATGTTGTAATAACAGGTGCCTTATTTGGAATGCTTATTGGCAAGATGGTATTCGGCGGCTTAGGAAACAACATATTCAATCCCGCAGCTGTTGGTAGAATATTTGTTGCGATATGCTTTGGATCAAAACTTAATGAAGCATATCCAACCCAAACTACATATGATGTTGCAGCAGGCGCGACACCTCTAGGTCTTGTAAAAGGTGATATCGGAAATATAAGCGGGTATTCAGTTTTAGATACATTCTTAGGAAATGTTCCAGGATCTATGGGTGAAGTATGTATCATATGTATTTTAGTTGGTGGGTTATATCTATTTATAAGAAGAAGTGCTGATATAAGATCATTCTTGGGTTATTTCTTATCATTTGCGATTTTATCATTTGTTGCTTCAATGACTTATGTATTAAAATTTGATAGTGGTAATATGTTTGAAATCTGGGCATATCAGCTATTCAGCGGCGGTATGATGTTTGCTGCAGTATTTATGATAACCGACCCAGTAACATCACCAACATCTAAATTTGGTAGAATATTATTTGGTGCTATTGCCGGATCAATAACAATTTTAATAAGAATCAGCGGTGCCTATCCAGAGGGCGCAGCATTCTCAATTCTAATTGCAAACCTAACTGCACCTTGTATAGATTATCTAATGAAAAAATCACCAAATAAATATACTTGGAAACAAATGTTAGGATTATGCTTGGCTCTTATTGTTATGGGCGTAATCGTTTCAGCTTCAGTAGCGGGAGGTTGGTTCTAATGAAATATTTAAAAATTAGTTCTATTTTAGCCGCTATAGCTCTTATTTGTGCAGTACTTATTGCGGCAATGGATATGCTAACTTCTCCAGTAATTGCCAAAAATGATGAACAAACAGAATATGACACAATAGTATCAATCTTTAATTCATATGATAGTTCAAATTCAGAAGAAGTTTCAGGTCCATATTCAAGTGATTATATTGAAAAAATTATTATCGCAAGAGATAATAATAAAAATGATTTAGGCAAGGTATATACAGTATCAGGCAAAAATGCATATGGTACTATAAAACTGATGGTCGCTATAAAAGACAACCAGGTATATCAGGTTGAATTTTTAGAAAATGGTCAATCATTTGCTTCAACTGTCGAAGGACATGTAACATCTAATTACCCTTCAAGCGAAAAGGATTCAATTGAAATTTGGTTTAAATCAGATTCAAGTTCCTACGCCGGGACACTAAATAACGATGAACTTGCAAATATTGATGTATCCTGTGGGGCTACTTATGGTGCTAAGCTAGTCAAAGAATTAGTTACCGCAGCTTTAAATGATGCGAAAGGGGGTAATTAATGATGAAAGAAAAATTCAAAGATAATATTTCTACAAAAGCCGCATTTGTAAGTGGCATCATCAAAGAAAACCCAATCTTCGTTTCAATGCTTGGTATGTGTCCAGCCTTGGCTGTTACAAAAAGTGTTGAGTCAGCGCTTGGTATGGGTATACTTGTAATACTTGTTTTAATTGGCTCAAATGTATTAATTTCTTTGTTAAGAAAAATAATACCACCCGAGGTTAAAATACCTTGTTATATTATCATTATTGCAACATTCGTTACGATTGTAAGAATGCTTGTTCAGGCATTCGTTCCGGCTCTATATTCAAGCTTAGGTGTGTTTATTTCCCTGATTGTTGTTAACTGTGTAATTTTAGGAAGAGCTGAGGCTTTTGCTTCAAAACATGGTGTTAAAGCATCCTTCTTTGATGGTCTAGGCTGTGGTATTGGTTATACAATGGCTCTTTGCATTATCGCTTTTTTCAGAGAATTGCTAGGAACTGGTGCTTTATCTTTTGGCGTTTATTTTCCAATCGGAACTGAAATCCACCTACACTTATTCCCTGAAGAATATGCATTCTCATTATTTGTTCAATCAGCTGGAGGCTTCTTAGTTTTGGGTGTAATTCTTGCTGTAATGGCTTTTTATAAGAATAGAAAAGAAACCAAACAAAAAGAATTAGAGAAAAAGAAAATTGAAGAATTAAAAGCTAAAAAAGCCGCAGAACTTGCCGCTAAAGCTCAGAATCAAGCTCAAGGACAAGTTAAGTTAGAAGGAGGTAGCCTATGAGTTATATAGTCGCATTCTTACTAGCTATAGTAAATTCAATGTTAATAAATAACGTAACATTATCAAGGTTTTATGGAATATGTCCTTTCTTTGGTGTTTCCAAAAAATCATCAAGTGCCTTAGGTATGGGGGTTGCAGTATTATTTGTTATAGTTTTGGCATCTCTTATCTGCTGGCCAATCTATCAATTATTAGCTTTGGCAAATATAACATTTATGGATACAATAACCTATATTTTGGTTATCGCATCTATCGTTCAATTAATAGAGATGTTTATTAAAAAATATTCTGCATCACTATATAAAGCATTAGGTGTTTATTTACCACTTATTACTACTAACTGTGCTGTTTTAGGTGTCGCACAAGGCAACACTGATCAGGCATTGTCTTTTGCCGATTCAATGGCTAACGCTATTGGTACAGGTTTAGGCTTCTTAATCGTAATTTATATATTCTCAACTATAAGATACCGTCTTGATGCATCTGACGCACCAAAAGCTTTTAAAGGTATTCCTATAGCTTTAATTACCGCAGCTATTATGGCAATGGCGTTCTTAGGGTTCAGCGGATTAATTTAATGAATTGGTACTTGTTTGGTGCGATAGCACTAATTGTATTTTTCGTAGCTCTGTTTTTTATAAGCTTTGTGCATAATAGAAAAACACCACCACCAAAAGGTTGTGAGCACATAAAAATAGAAGAAGAAAATTGTATGGCTTGTAATGTAGAAGGCTGTAATATCAGAGAAAAATTCGAATATGATAAATTAAAAGAAGAACTAAAAAAAAGTGACAAGAATAAAGGAGAATAGCGTATGACAATATTATGGGCAGCATTAATTTTGGCTGTGCTTGGTGTAATTTTAGGTTTTGGTCTTGCGATTGCATCAAAGGTTTTACATGTCGATATAGATACAAGGATCGAAGATATAACAGCAATATTACCAAATGCCAACTGTGGTGCTTGCGGTTTTCCTGGTTGTAGTGGATATGCTCAAGCTATAGTTGATGGTAAGGCTGAATCTTTAAGTCAATGTAAACCTGGATTAAAATCTGGAAAACCAGAAGAAATAAGAAAATATTTGGATGAACATCCAAATCCAGATGGTTCAATAAACCCAATCAAATTAAAATAGAATTTTGAGTGCATATTACATGAATATGCACTCTTTTCTTTTTAAATAATGGTTTTCATCTTCTTTACTATAAGATTAATTTATGTTAAAATAAATGAAGCTTTTTAATATTAATTAAAATGAATATTACAACTTATAACGAGGTGCACTATGAGAATTTATGTAGAAAAGAAAAAAGAATTTCAAGCATCAACTAATTCACTAAAAAGTGAGTTGAAAAATAATCTTGGATTAGAAATAGAAAATTTAAGACTTGTAAATGTATATGATATTGATATCAGCGAGGAATTATATGATTACACTAAATATAAAATTTTTGGTGAAATCACAACAGATGATGTAAGAAGAGAATTTAATTATGATGAAAATTTTCATTATATCGAATACATTCCTGCATCTGCTGAAAAAAGAATTGAAGCTGTTAAAAATTGCTTTTATTTAATTGATTCTAATTTTAATATTGAATTAAGTGTGTCAAAAATTTTGGTTGTTGATAAAAAATTAAATGAAGAAGAATTAAATAAATTAAAAGGTTATTTTTCATTAAAATATAATTATCGTACCCCAAAAGAGGATGATGGAAAAGAACTTATTGATGATGTAGTTGAAGGCTTTATTGAATTAGAAAATAAAGATTATGAATCATTTATTAAAAATTATAATTTAGGTATCAACAAAAATGATTTGAAAGCTATTATAGAGTATTTTAAATTAGAAAAAAGAAACCCAACTTTGGTTGAATTAAAATTAATTGATACATATTGGTCAGATCACTGTAGACATACTACATTCAATACTAAAATCACTGATATTCAAATAGATAGATCCTTCTTATCAAGCGAACTTAATGAGGCTTTAGATTTATATATTGATGTAAGAAAAGACTTAAAAAGAGATAATAGAAGATTTTCTTTGATGGATATGGCAACAATTGGTGCTAAATACTTAAAGAGAGTAGGCAAATTAAATGATTTGGTAAAGAACGGCGAAACCAATGCTTTTTCTCTTAAAACTGATGTAACAGTAGATGGCAAAAAAGAAAAATGGATATTACAGTTTAAAAATGAAACAAATAATCATCCTACAGAAATGGACCCTTTTAATGGTGCAGCAAACTGTATCGGTGGTACAGCTAGAGATTTGATTGCTGATAGAGCTAGGATTTTCCAAGGTATGAGAATAAGTGGAGCAGCAGATATTTATAAAAACCCAAATGAAACCA
This sequence comes from uncultured Caryophanales bacterium, assembly GCA_937885165.1. Taxonomy (GTDB): domain Bacteria; phylum Bacillota_I; class Bacilli_A; order Acholeplasmatales; family Anaeroplasmataceae; genus Anaeroplasma. The sequence goes on along the minus strand of CAKZZJ010000182.1, from coordinate 24,413 downwards.
TTGAAGGAAAACTTCCGCAAAGAATAATATCTACTAATGCTGCGTTTGGTGCTTCTAATTATGCTAATTTAGCAGGAATTCCTACTTCTTATGTAAGAGAAATATATCATGATGATTATGTAGCTAAAAGACTTGAATCTAGCTTGCTTGTCGGTGCTTCTAAAGTCAGCGACGTAAGAAGAGAAAGACCAAAAGATGGAGATTTTATTTTATTAGTTGGTAATAAAACAAATATCGAGGGTGTCGGAAGTGCTGTTATGTCATCTCAGGAACATAACGCAACTTCTCTAAAAAATACAGGTTTATCATTACAAAGTGCCAACCCTTCAACTGCTTCTAAATTCGCAAGATTAATGAGAAGAAAAGAAGCTACGCGCTTAATCAAAAAGGCAAACGATTTAGGTGCCGGCGGTATAGGTGTTGGTGTGAGCGAACTATATAGCGGTGTTGAAATATGGCTTGATGATGTTCTTGTAAAAAATAATAAAATTAATACACTTGATTTATTATTGTCAGAAACTCAAGAAAGAATCGCTATCGTTGTTTCACCAGAAGAAAAAGATGAATTAATCAACTATATCAAAGAAGAAGATTTATTCGTAAGTTATGTTGGTAAAATAACCAATTCTAATGAAATACTTATTTATCATAAGGGTAAGGTAGTTGCTAGATTATCAAGAAAATTTATCGACTCAGCTGGCGCTTTAAGGTATGCAAGTGCTGTAATCGGTTCTGTTAAGGAAGAAAATCCATTCATTACTAAAGCAGAATCATTAGAAGACAGAGTATTTAATACATTATCAGATAATAACATTTTAAGTGAACAGGGCTTAGTGAATTTATTTGATTATACTATAGGAAGATCAACAGTCCTTTTACCATATGGAGGCAAATATCAGAGAACAGAAACTCAGGTATCAGCAATCAAACTCCCAGTTGATGGCTTTACTAAGAAAACATCATTGCTAGCTTATGGCTTTAATCCTTATCTGACATCATGGAGTCCATATCATGGTGCTGAGTATGCAATAATTGAATCAATAACTAAGCTAGTTGCATCAGGTGTTGACTATAAAAATATTCGTTTAAGTTTCCAAGAATATTTTGAAAAAATGAAATCCGCTGAATCCTGGGGTAAGGCTACTGCCGCAATGCTAGGAGCTTTAAAAATAGAGATGGAATTAAAAATACCATCTATTGGCGGCAAGGATTCAATGGCTGGTTCATTTAACAAATTAAATGTTCCGCCAACATTTATTTCTTATGCTTTTTCAACATTGAATGATGATGAAATAATAACTCCTGAATTTAAATCTAGAGGGCACAAATTATATTTGGTTAAGCATAATGAAAACAAAAATTTTACACCAAACATTGAACAATTAATCGATAATTATGAATTTGTTAATTACAATATCAAAAAAGGACATATCGTCAGCGCTTACGCCCTAGGCGCTGGTGGTTTAATTGCTGCCTGTGCTAAAATGAGCATGGGTAATTCAGTAGGATTTTATCTAAATGTTAAAGAAGAAGAATTAAATAAATTGAATTATGGTTCAATTATCTGTGAAGTTCAGGGTAATTTAGAAATACCTGATGATATTAATCCTAATTTTATATTAGTTGGTAGAACAAGTCATGTTCAATATGGGGTAATTAATAAAATTAAATTCTCTATTCCTTCAATGAAGGAAGTAAACACCAAAAAATATAATAAAGTGTTTAAAAATTCTTATGATACACCTATTGAAACAACTTCTATAAAGATGACTCGTAAGAAAGTTAATTTACTTAAGAATAAAACTGAAGTTAAAGTTTTCTTCCCATTATTTGATGGAATTAATTGTGATTTAGATTTAATTAACACATTTAAAGAACTAGGTGCTATCACAACTTCATTTAAATTCAAGGGGGATAAATATCAAGTTAATAATTCAATAAATGAATTAGTAAGAAATATCAATGAAACTGATATTTTAGTATTCAGTGGTGGCTATAGCGGAAATGATGAGCCAGATGGTTCTGGTAAATATGTTGCAAATATAATTAATGAACCAAGAGTAAAAGAAGCCATAGAAAATCTAATCGCTAGAAAAGGGTTGATACTAGGTGTTTGTAACGGATTCCAAGCATTAATCAAATCAGGATTATTACCATATGGTAAGATTGGGCAGTTAAATGAAGAGAGTCCATCGCTGATTAAAAATGAATTATCTCACCATGTTTCTAAGCTTGTATATTCTAAAGTTACATCAAATGCTTCTCCTTGGTTATGTTCATATAAGACAGGAGAAATATTATCTATTCCTTTATCTTGTTCTGAAGGTAAATTTGTTTCAAGCAAAAAACTAATCAATGATCTGATTAAAAATGGTCAGGTAGCATTAGTATATTCTTATATGAATGGTGATATGGCTGATAATTATGATACGAACCCAACAGGAAGTGCTTATGCTGTAGAAGGATTATTATCACCAGATGGATTGATTTTTGGTTTGATGGGACACCCTGAAAGATATCAGCATGGTTTATATAAAAACTTTAATGGTAGATTAGAAAATGATTTCTTTAAAAATGCCATAAACTATTTTAAAAAGGATTCAAGAAAATGACAAATATAATCAGCGGTAAAATTTTATCTGAAAACAAAAGAAATGAATTGAAAGAAAAAATAGCCGAAACTAAAAAAATATATAATAGAGAGCCTCATCTAGTAGTGATACTAGTTGGTGATAATCCTGCAAGTGTATCTTATGTTAGAGGAAAAGAAAAAGCATCGCTAGAAGTTGGAATCAAAAATACAACTATAATAAAAGATGAAAACATTACTGAAGAAGAATTGTTAAATTTAATTGATGAATTAAATAATGATGCTTCAGTAGATGGTATACTAGTTCAACTTCCACTGCCAAGGCATATAAATGAAGCTAAGGTAATAAAAAGGATAGATGTATCAAAAGATGTTGATGGATTTCATCCCCTTAATGTCGCCGCTTTATTTTCTAAACAGGAATGCATATATCCATGTACTCCTAAGGGAATAATCGAAATGCTTGATTCTATTCATGCCGAAATAGAAGGTAAACTTGCTTGTGTTATCGGCAGAAGCAATATAGTTGGTCTTCCAATCTATAAACTACTTCTTGATAGAAATGCAACTGTTATTACGGCCCACAGTAAAACAAAAGATTTAGCCAAAATAACAAGCCAAGCTGATATTCTTATTGTCGCAATCGGCAAAGCAAAATTTGTAACTGCAAATATGGTAAAAGAAGGCGCTATCGTAATAGATGTCGGTGTAAATAGAAATGAAGAAACAGGTAAACTTTGTGGTGATGTTGATTTTGATAATGTAAAAGATAAAGTATCATTTATCAGTAAAGTACCTGGTGGCGTAGGACCGATGACTATTACATGCTTAATGGAAAATACATTTGAATGTTATTTAAAAAGGATAAATAAATGATTGATCGTTATTCAAGAGAAAAACTAAAAGACTTATTTAGTTTGGAAAACAAATTTAAGGCTTATTTAACAGTAGAAATCAAGGTTTTAGAGGCTTGGAATAAACTTGGTGTAATACCTATTGATGATGTTGAAAAAATAAAAAGAAATGTCAAACTTGATGTGAATAAAATCCTTGAAATTGAAAAAGAAACCAAGCATGATGTAATCGCATTTACAAGATCATTATCACTTAGTCTAGGCGAGGAAGCAAAATGGATTCATTATGGCCTTACATCAACAGATGTAGTAGATACTGCACAAGGATATATTTTAAAACAGGTTAATGACATAATTGAAAATGATATTATAGAATTTATGGATGTTCTTAAAAAACAAGCCTTAAAATATAAAAATACCCCCTGTATCGGCAGAACTCACGGAATACATGCTGATATAACATCTTTTGGTCTAAAATGGGTCTTATGGCATGAAGAAATGAAAAGAAATCTAAGAAGATTTCGTGATGCAAGAAAAGATATCGAATGTGGTAAAATAAGTGGCGCTGTTGGCAATTTCGCTAATATAGATCCATTTATAGAAGAATACGTATGCAATTCTTTAGGAATAAATCATGCAAATATATCTACCCAAGTATTACAAAGAGATAGACATGCATATTATGTTTCTATTCTTTCTCTCATTTCTGATACTTTAGAACAAATTGCAATCGAAATAAGGGGATTACAAAGAACTGAAGTCGGTGAAGTTTTAGAATCATTTTCTAAAAGTCAGAAAGGCTCAAGTGCTATGCCTCATAAACAAAATCCTATCACAAGCGAAAACATCTGCGGTTGTGCTAGAATTATGCGAGGTTATATGGTAAGCATGAGTGAAGATGTAGCCTTATGGCACGAAAGAGATATATCTCATTCTTCAGTAGAAAGAGTTGTTCTTGCTGATGCAGCAACATTACTTGATTATATGTTAAATAGATATAAAAATCTACTTGATAATTTAATTGTAAAAGAAGATAAAATGCTTAAAAATATCTATATAACTAAAAAAGTTATCTTCTCTCAAAGAGTAATGAATGCCTTAATAAACAAAGGTCTAAAAAGAGAAGACGCATATGATTTGGTTCAGAAAATTGCCTTAAATTCTTTTCAAAACGATTTGGATTTCGAAGAAGAATTATATAAAAATAATAAAATTACTTCTTTGTTAACTAAAGAAGAAATTAAAGAATCCTTTACGCTGGATTATTATTTTAAAAATGTAGATTACATCTATAATAGATGCGATATTAAAGAACAAAAGTGAAAATTAATGTTGAAAAAAAATGAAAAAGTTTTAAAATATACACTCGGAGGATTTAAAAAATGAAACTTAAAAAAATAATTTTAGGTGCTACCATCGCATTTCTTTCAGTTTTTTCATTGGTTGCATGTAAATCCACATCCAAAGAATTAACTTATACAGATAGCGAAGGTAACGTACAAACACAGGTCGTTAAAGCTACAGAAGACCAAGAAGAAGTAGCAAAAGATGTTGTTGCTTTAGCATCTCAAAAATATGAAGTTGAGAAGAAAAATAGCGTTAAAGCTGAATTATCATTAGATTTCAGCACTAAAGTAACTGCAGATTCAAAAACCGCAGACTTAGCCGCTAATCTAAAAGCTACAGTTGAAGCTGAATTGCCTACATATGCAGAAGATAAGACAGAAGCTGATTATGTAAATGAATTAGCGTTATATGCTTTTGTTGATGCATCAGCTAAGATTCCTGACGGCTTTACAACAGGAAAAATCATTGGTGAATCACAAAATGTAAGTTTAAAAGAAAAAACTTATATTGATAGTGGTGTATTATATGCTTCAGTTACTGATTACTCTTTAGATTTAGCTAAATTATTTGGTGTTGAAGATTCTAATGAAATGGTTACTACTGTTAATACTTTATTAACAAATATTAAAGGTAATCTATATAAAGCTGATGTATCAGATGCTCTAGCACTAGCTAGTTTAAAATTTGGCACTCAGGTTTCATTATCAAATAATGAAAACGAAATCAAAGCATTGCTTCAGATTTCTCAACTAGAAAAAGTTGATGTAGAATCAATTACAAAAATTCTAAATGATAACGGAATTGAAGTTAACTTTGATGTAAATGAGTTAGAGGAATCTATTTCTGAATTAGTAAAAAAATTAAATTTAACTGTGTCTGCTGTTAGTGGTGATTTAGTAACATTCTCTATCGCCCCAGTAACAGAAAAAGGAACATTTAAAGCTGAAATTACACTTGACACAGCTAATCTAAATCTTACTAAAGTTAGCCTTGATTTATCAAACATTATCTCAAGCATTCTAAGTAACAAAGATGGTAGTGTTACATATGATACAGTAACATGTAAATTAGAACTTAATTTAACTTACAACATTACCGCAACAAAATTAAGCGATTCCGAAAAGAAAGAAGCAAAATCATATACTGAACTTGCTGCAGCATTAGCTTTAGTTGCTTAATTAACAAAAATCTATTTTGAGGTTTAGAGTTTTCTAAACCTCTTTTTTTTAATCAAAATCAATTTTTTAAAAAAAACACTTTTATTTTTAAAATTTTATGATAAGATAATATTGTTACTAATAATGCCCCGCTAATAAAATAGCGGGACTTTTTTGTCCTTTAAACGGAGGGAAAATGAAAAAATTTATATTTTTAGTAACAACAATCATCTTCTTTGCTTTATTCAGTATAAATAAGATAGAAGCCAAAGAATTAAATAGCACACTCGGTTATAATTGGGAAAGCGGAATTGATATATTATATGGCATGGATGAAGATGAATTAGATGAACAAAATTTTATATCTAATGTTAAAATGATAGATGAATTAAAAATATATCAAGAAGGATATATTACTTTAACATTAGAAATAAGAGGACAAGCTTTTTCTTTATATATAATTTCCAAATTAACGTTTGAAAATACCAAATTAACAAATATCAATATGTCTATGTCAAACGAGGAATTTTATAATATAAATATTAGAACATCAGGCTATGAGATAACCTTAAGTAAACCGGCCTTGATAAGGGCATATTATAACGAATCAGCATCAACACAGGAAACTGAGGGTAGGATGAATTCAGATAAAGTAATATTTATGCCTAATAAATCAGATACAGATTATATTAATAACGATAAATTATTCAATAAGGTTACAACTAAAATAATAAAATATCAGTCAGATGATGAAGAAATAAATTTGGAAGATATAAAAATATCAAAAGATCAGGCACCTGATATAAATTATTTATTTGATAATATAGATAAATCAATTTATATTTTTGATACAAATTATTATCCAAAAAACAATAAAATAAATGAAGGAAGTTATAAAACAACAATCTATATAAAAGAAGATAATAAATATAAAAAATCAACCTTTAATATAATATCAGTAGATGATAATATTAATTATTTATTATCTATTACACTTGCTGATAATGATATAATAGACAGAAATTTTGTACTTAATAGTCTTAATTTAGATGACGCTGTAAATATAATTAATCTTAATTTAGATAATTATATTAATAATAATTATAATGATGGATATGATGTTTATCTCTTAGTAGAAAAAAATAATATTTATTATTTGTTAAAAACTAAAATAATAACAAAAAATGGAACTCCAATTTCAACTTCTATAGACGATAGCCCTGAATTAGATAAGATAAAAGATGTTATAAATACAGGATATAAAAATATATTAAATAAAGAAGATTTAATTGAAGAAATTAAAACTGATTTAGATTTAGATTTTGAATCTATTGATATATCATCTGATTATTTCAAAAACAAAGATAAAGTCGCATCTTATGAGGCTTATGTAGAAATAAATTTAAAAAATGGTACATCATTAAACAAAAATATAATAATAAATGTAACTGACGATGTAGCACCTGTAATAATATCATACAATATAATTACTTCAACTAATAATGTAATTAATTTCGGAGAAATACAAAACAGACTATATGCAGTAGATGAGATTGATGGTGAAATATCATGCAAAAATATAGAACTGATAGATTTGAATAGTTATTTATCAAATACTGATAAAGTAGGAACATATCGGATAAAAGCCAGAGTCAGTGATTTATCCGGAAATATAGCTATATCTACATTTGAAATAATAGTCAAAGATGAAAATATTTTATCTTCATATATAGAGAATAAAACAATATGTATAACTAATTCTTATGTTGTAGATGAAAAGGCTATAAAATCTTTTTTAAGAAAAAACGGTTTGATTTCTTCAGATAAAATAAAAATAGAATCAAGTTATTTTGATTCTGAAGAAAAGGATGGAGAATATCAATTAGTGCTTAATTCAGATTCTGTAACTGATACATATACATTAAAAGTATATGATGGAACATTAAAAAACAATACTGTAATAGAAAATAGTACAAAAACAAACAAAATAATCTATTATATAATATTTGGAATTATTGCTTTTTTAATATTGTTTATTTTATTTTTAGTTGCTAAAACTATTAAAAAAAGAAAGCACAAATAAACTTTTAAAAGACTAATAAAAATGATAAAATAGATAAAGAAAAAAGGTGATATAAATGTTTGATGATATCTGTGCTATTTCAACTCCTTATGGTGTTGGAGCTATATCAATAGTAAGATGTAGTGGACCAAATTCTATTAAGCTTGTTAATAATATATTTAAAGGCAAAGATTTGACTAAAGCAAAGGCTTATACAATTAATTATGGCCATATTGTGGATAAAGATGAAGTAATTGATGAAGTCTTATGCAATATATATCACAACCCTAATTCATTTGATGGTGAAGATATGGTTGAGATTAATTGCCATGGCGGTATTTTTGTAACGAATAAAGTGTTGGAATTATTATTAAAAAGTGGATTTAGAATGGCAGAAAGAGGAGAATTCTCTAAAAGAGCTTTTTTAAATGGCAAAATAGATATCACCCAGGCTGAAGCAATAATGGATATAATATCATCAGACAATGATATTTCACTTAAGGCATCTAATGATTCTTTAAGAAAATCTACTAAAAATTTAATAACTAGTTTTCGAGAAAAGATTTTGGATTTAATCGCTAAAATTGAAGTTAATATAGATTATCCTGAATATGATGATATAGTAGAAGTAACAAATGATTATTTGAAGCCAATTATAAGTGATATGTTAAAAGATATGGAAGAAATAATCAGAAATTCTCTTATATCTACTATCGCAATACATGGAATAAATACAGTAATCATCGGAAAACCAAATGTAGGTAAATCAAGCCTCTTAAATCTATTGCTAAATGAGGACAAAGCTATAGTATCAGATGTCGCAGGAACAACAAGAGATATTGTTGAAGGAAAAATAAATATTGGTAATATAACTCTTAATTTATTAGATACTGCTGGAATTCATGACGCAGAAGGCATAGAAGCAATCGGCGTTAATAAAAGCATAGAGGCTTTAAATAAAGCTGATTTAGTATTATTAGTTCTTGATTCATCAAGAGATTTAGATGATGATGATTATAAATTATTAGAGGAAACAAAAAATAAAAAACGTATAGTTATTGCCAATAAAAAAGACCTAAATAAAAAATGGTCAAATGATGAAGCAATTTATATGTCAACTTTTGATGAAAATGATATAAAATTATTAGAAGAAAAAATTCTTGAAATAACCAGAATAAATGAATTTTCATCATTTAATGGGAAATACTTAAACAACATTAGACAAAAGGATTTATTATTTAAAGCCTCTTTAGCTCTTAAAGAAGCAAATAAAGCAATAGAGGATAATGTAGGTATAGAATTAATTGAAATTAATTTGAAAGAATCCTTTAATTATTTAGGAGAAATAACTGGAGAAAGCAATCCAGAAGAATTATTAAATGCCTTATTTTCTAAATTTTGTTTAGGAAAATAAGAGACCTAATTTATTAAAATAAAATGGAACTATAAAAGCAAAAATTGATTTTACCAAAATCTAAAATTTTATAGTTCTTTTTTTGTGTGATTACCTGAAACTCGTTTTACTTTTTATAAAAATTTGTGTAAAGCGCTTTCATTTTTTTATCAAGAAGTATTGAAAATAGTGTTTTCATATGATATAATACTCTAAAATCTTTCGTGTTTTCACAAAAAGGAGGTTTTTATTATGGCTAATACTAATATTTATGACGTTGCTGCAGCGGCAAAAGTTTCACTTGCTACAGTAAGTAGAGTAATGAATAAACCTGAAAAAGTTAACCCTGAAACAAGAGAAAGAGTACTTAGGGTAATAAAAGAATTGGGATATAAACCTAACGCTATTGCCAGAGGCCTTGCAAGTAGAAGATCAACTACTGTAGGAGTAATAATGAGTGATGTTTCCCGTGCTTCAACAAGTCAACTTCTTGGTGGTATTATTGATATAGCTAAAAAATATGATTATGCTATAAAAATATTTTCAATGCTTGAGGGAGAAGATCCTAAAGATATTTTAAAAACTGTGGTTGCTGAACAGGTTGATGGTATATTATTTTTAAACGATGAATTAGAAGAACAAATGCTTAATGTTGTTATAAATGGTATAAAAGATGCTCAAATACCAGTTGTTCTTTGTAATGTAATATCAGAAGATTTGGATGTCCCATCAGTTGCTATAGACTATGATAAGGCAACATATGAAATAACTAAAGATTTATTAGAAAAAGGTAAAAGGCAAATCTATTTAGTATCAACTGTAAGAAAATATTCTGTTAATTTACATAAAGTTTTAGGCTATGAAAGAGCAATGAAGGAATGTGGATTAGAACCACTTGTATTCAGAACTAGTGGTGAAGTATCAATCAACAAATTGCATTTTGAAGAATTCATCAAAAACAACAAGATGGATGCGGCAATAGTTGTAAGAGATTCAATTGCAGTAAGCTTAATTAATACTGTTATTAAATATGGATATAAGGTGCCTGATGATATATCAGTAGTAGGTCTTCAGAATACTAAATATGCTTTATTATCCAGACCAACACTAACATGTGTTGATACACCAGTATATGATATTGGTGCTGTGTCAATGAGACTTTTAACAAAATATATGTTAAATGAGGCTGTTGACGAAAAGAAAGTTTTCTTGCCTTACTCAGTAGTAAAGAGAGAATCATATTAATAATTCAATGATAAAAGAAACATTAGTTTTATTAAATAGCTTTTAGAGAATCTATGGTTGGTGAAAATAGATACATTTAATAAAATGAATTACACTTTTGGAGAATAATTTTTAATGAGTGCTACATTTTTATGTAGAACTAAGGTGGTACCGCGATAATTCGTCCTTAGATTTTCTAAGGACTTTATTTTTGAAAGGGAGGATTAAAATGACAATTTATGATGAATTAGTGTGGAGAGGATTAATTAAAGATGTATCTGATCCAAAAGTAAAAGATATTTTAAATAATGGGGGAGCAACATTTTATATTGGAACTGACCCGACAGGTGATTCACTGCATATCGGACATTTCTCAAGTTTTTTAATATGTAAAAGATTAAAGGAAGCTGGACATCATCCTATAGTTTTAGTTGGTGGCGGTACAGGACTTATCGGAGATCCAAAACCAGATAGCGAAAGACCGATGATTTCTAAAGAAACCGTATGGCATAATATTGAATGCTTAAAATCACAATTAACAAAATTATTTGATTGTGAAGTAGTGAATAATTATGACTGGTTGCATGATATTTCATTCATTGATTTTTTAAGAGATTATGGAAAATATTTCAATGTTAATTATATGCTAAATAAAGATATAGTGGCAAGACGTCTTGATGCAGGTATAACATATACTGAATTTTCTTATATGATTATGCAGGCTGCAGATTTTTATTTCCTAAACAAGACTAAAGGTGTAACTATGCAGGTTGCCGGTCAGGATCAGTGGGGAAATATTACTGCAGGAATAGAACTTATAAGAAAAAAAGAAGGCAAAGAAGCATATGCATTTACAATGCCTTTATTAACTAAGAGCGATGGATCTAAATTTGGTAAAACAAATGGTAAAGCTATATGGCTCGATATTAATAAAACAAGTGCTTATGAAATGTATCAGTTCTTTATCAATAGCGAAGATACTAAAGTAATTGATTATTTAAAATTTTTAACTTTCTTATCTAAAGAAGAAATTGAAGAACTAGAAAGAAAGAATATCGAAGCCCCTCATCTTAGAGAAGCTCACCAGGCTCTAGCAAGAGAAGTAATTACATTTATTCACGGAAAAGAAGCATATGAAGATGCATTAAGAATAAGTAGGGCCTTGTTTAGTGGTGATATAAAATCTCTTACTGCTAAAGATATAGAAGATGGCTTTAATGACTTCCCTAAATATGAAGGAAAAGAAGAAAAACTTATTGATGCACTAATAGAAGTTAGGCTTGCTCAATCAAAAAGAGAAGCACGCGAATTTATAACTAATGGTGCTGTATCAGTTAATGGCGATAAAGTAACTGATTTAGAATTTGAAATATCAAAATCTAAAGCAATAGAAGGTAAATATATAGTTTTAAGAAGAGGTAAAAAACTATATTCATTAATTGAATACTAAAATGGAAAGAAGAGAATTACTATTACAAATGCGTAAAAATCATACCTTAAAAGGTTTAAAGCCTGCATTTGTAAGTTTAAAAATAAATTCAGGTAAAATCTATACCGGTGGAAATGCTAATTTCATTTTAAGTTTAGATAAAAATATATTATTTTTTCAGAAAATAAGTTTTATTTTTAAAAAATTAAAACCAAAAGAAGACTTTGAAATTAACGCAAAAAGATTTAAAGAATATGAATTTTCTGGTAATAGTTATATAAGAAAATTAACATTATATGATGCTGAAGGATATTTTCTTGAAATAAATTTTCTTGCTGGAACTAAAGATTCTATATCTACAGTTGATAATATCGATAGAATAATCAAGGAATTAAAACAAACTATCGGTTTAAAAGAGGTCAATTATGACGAATACGAAAACGAATAATAAGCCAAAATTAAATGAAAAAGAATTAATTAAAAAATATGAAAATCCTAAAGTTAAAAAAGATTTCAAAACAAAAAAGGAAATGTACCTAGCCCAAACTGACAGAAATTACAAAGATGGTGATAGAAATTGATTAATTATGGCAAAATAAACCTACTTCAAATCACAAGGAAATCTGATTTAGGCTATATGCTAAAAAATGATGGTGGTGAAGATATCCTATTGCACTATAAGGAAAGCCTTAAGGAACATGCGGTATCTGAATGGGTAAATGTCTTTATTTATTTTGATAAAAAAAGACGTCCTACCGCAACAGAAAAAAAACCATTTATAACCTTAGATGATAAAGCCTTACTTGAGGTTAAAGATATAAATCCTCTAGTTGGTGTATTTTTAGATATTAATACACCAAAAGATGTATTACTTTCTAAAGATGACTTACCAATAAATCAAAAGATGTGGCCTCAAATTGGCGATAAAATCTTAGGTAAGCTTAAGCTTAAAAATGATTCTTTAATAATTAAAAAATTGACTAAAAATGAAATAGTTGAATTAAATAAAAATATAAATTATGAAGAAGGAGAAAAAATTAAAGCCTATATTTTAAATATAAATGAAAAAGGTATCCTCTTATCTTCTATTGATTTAATGGCTATTTTTATTCCAACTATCGAAACTAGAGGAACATACCGTATAGGCGAAGAAGTTATTGTGACAATAACTAAAAATATGAATTCTTGGTATTATGCATCTTTAATTGAACAAAAAGAATTAATGATTGATTCAGATAAAGAATTAATATTAAATTATTTAAAGATACATAAATATATGACGCTTACTTCAAAATCTAGTGCAGAAGAAATATTTAAATGTTTCAAAATTAGCCGGAAGGCCTTTAAAAGAGCCTATGGCGGTTTATATAAAGATAAATTAATTACCTTTGATGAAAATAAAACATGGCTTCTTTAAGCCATGTTTTTATATTAGTTTTATTTTTTGAGTAAAATATGATTCGGGTGCGTTATTTCTATTTTCCGGTTTATTTCCTAATGAAATATCATATGAATTATGATAATTATCATAGATATAATCATATACACTATCTTTAAAATTATCTATATTTAGTATATCTGATGCAATTTCCTTTAATTTATTTAAATACTTTTCTTGCGCTATAGAATTATTTTTAAAGATAGTTTTAATAAGTAAATTGCTCTTATTATTATCTCCCTGTAAATTATAATAATTAGTAGGGCTTAAGCTAACCATATCGTGATCCTTAGCCTGTATTCCGAAGCATCTATCCATATCATATGGAATAAAATAAGCTATACCTAAATCATTAAAATATAAATAATAATTATTAGAATCGTATAAGAAATTATCCCAATCACCTGTTAAATACTGGATAGCCATAAGGGTATAAAAATAATCCTCATCTAGATAATTTATTAAATCATTTGCTAAATCATTTTCATTTGAATTTATCCAATTTAAAAAATTATTAATCATTGAATGATTTGATTTTTTCTTGTTTGTCTTTAAATCATAAGTTATTTTTTTCTGATTTTTATATATTTCATTATTTATACCATAAGCGCTCGAATCTTTTTGATTTAATGTAGGCATACCAGAAGAGGTACCATAAGTTGCCTTATATAAGTCCCCATCATCTAAGCCTTTATTAAAATTTCTATGAATGAAATATTTGTCAACTGGTTCATATATTTTATATAAGGTGTCGACATTAGAATCCATATTTTGATTCATAAAATTTATAGTACCCAGATTCATATTTTGGGCTAATACCCCATATTTTTTATATACATATGAAGCATATATATCTCTAGAATATGAAGCATCGTTTTCACGATTAAATTTAATTTCAAGTCCATCTAAGCCAAAAACTGTCCTAGCCTTTCTTTCGTTCCTTAGGAAAGTATTTGCCCAAATCTTTCTTTCTGATATACTATATTCATTCTCATCATCAAAAGTTTCATCAAAAGATAATTTGAAATGCACATTTTGATATATTTTATTATCAAAAAATGAAGTCCTTGATGTGTTTCCTTTCATCCTAATACCTACCTCTTCAATTTCTCTTACATATGAAGTGTTATCTATATATGTAATTGTAATTGTCACCTTATCAGCCATACGGTAAGTATTTCTCATATAATCATCGTTTATCTTTTTCAATTCCTCATCACTTATATTAATATCAATATTTATTTTATTTTGTAAATTAAATAAATCGTTATAATATTTTTCTTCATCATCTATTTTTGTGGTTGTAGGAATTAAATTAGTTGTTGTCGTAGGGATTAAATTACTAGTTTCTGTAATAATAGGTCTAAAAGTTGGTGTTATTGTATTTGTTGTTATCGTTGAAGGTGAAACATTAATTGATGATAAATTCGATGTTACATCTTTTGTATTATTAAAAAGAGAACAAGAAGTTAAAAATATAGAAGCTATAAATAAAAACAAAAATAATATTTTTTTCAAAATAAAACCTCCAAATTTTCTTGTTTATTATATTTTAGATTATAATTTAAATCAAGAAAAAAAATAGATGTCATGGAAAATCATTTAAAATGCATCAACAATGTATGGCTTAAAAAAAGTGATAATTTGATTTATCACTTTTTTGATGTCTATTTTAAGTTGGCTTTGCCCAATAAATAAGGCAAATTTTTATAAAACTTCTACAACACTAATATTATTTTTTGAACTAAATCATTGATTAATTTCAATAATGTTTCTTTATTAGATTCGTTTCTGTATGTGAACATTAAAGGTGTCATTTCATGACCTTTTTTATCTGATACATCTTTAGTTTTATAAATAGATGTATCGTATGAGTTAGGATTTAAAGCGAAGAATATTTTTACATTTTGATTTTTATCATCCAAATATAATTTGGCTATAACATTATTTGAATAATATATTTTTTCAAATGTTGTTTCTTTTTTAAAATTTAATATATTATATCGGCTAAATTCTTTTTTAACACTTTCATATAATTCATTTATTTTATTCGCTTTTTCTTTTTCTTCATTTTTCTCTTCATTTTCTATTATTTTTTCTTTTTTATCAACTACCTGATTTCCTTTTAAAATTGCTATTTCGGCTTTTAAATTAAGAATTTCTTTTAATATCTCTTTGTTACTAGATAAATTATCTTCTGTATTTTCGTTTATTTGGCTATTTTCTGCAACAACTGGTTTAGTATCTAATTTATCATCATTTATTACTTCATCTGAATTAGAATTAAATTCATAACCAGGCATTGATAAATCTTCTTCAGTTTTTTCTGATTCAATAGTTTTATCATTAACTGATTTATCTTTTTCTTCAGTATTTACTGCTTCTACATTCTGACCATCAACAACTAATTCTTTTTTATCTTCTGCCTCATTACTTTTTGCATCAGAAATATCATTGTCTTCAAACAACATTTTTGTTAATTCATCAACATCACAATATTGCAGTGCTTTTTCAATTTTAATTTCAAATATTTTTTTATCGAATTCATCTTCAATTGAATTATATTTGCTGTAATATTCTTCACTATATTTAGCAGATTTAGGATATTTCTTCTTAAGCATAAAAAATGATATCAAAAACCTACCTATTATTAAACACGTTCTTAAATAAAAATAAGACCAGATTGCATATACCCATGATATTATATCATGCAGAATATCATTATTAATACTAATGTTAAATATTAAAAATACATTGTAAATAGACGCTGATATAAATAATAATGTAAATATTATATTATATATTCCAACACTCTTTTTTCCTTTAATAAATGATAAAATAATAATTATAACATTTATTATTAATCTAAATGAAAAATAAGTTATAAAAGCAACTGTATAAATAGCATCAGCAATTTCTTCCGTTAAATTGGTATTAAAAAATATATAGATAAAAGGAAACCCATTATAGAAACAATAATATAAATCTGTAATAATCACATCTACTGCAAATAAAACATAATATAATATTAAGAATTTCTTATGAATATGTTTTTTATTTATGGATTCAATATCGCTTTTATCAATTCGCTTTTCCATATAAACCCCCTATTTTACTTAAATTCTCATAATGATTTTTAAATTTGTAAAAGAATAATTTTTTTATCATCAATTTAAAATTATTCTATCATACTATTTTAAAAAAATGAAGTCTTAATAAATTTAAAATGGATCCTATGAAGTAGAATCACGGCTTTTTTAATCATCTACTTTATAGGATCCGTTTCTTAAATTAAGAATAACATTCTTTCTTTTTCATTTAAATACTATTTATAAAAGTTTTTATTCTTTCAATTTTAGAATTAAATATATTTTCCGGTGTGTTAATATCTAAGATATTTCCGTCATCTAAAAATATTATTTTATCAGATATATTTCTTGCAAATTCCATTTCATGTGTAACTATAAGCATTGTAATATTTTCATTGGTTAATTTTTTTATTACATCTAATACTTCTCTTACCATTTCTGGATCAAGCGCACTAGTTGGTTCATCAAATAAAATTATCTTTGGTTTCATTGCTAGAGTTCTAGCTATGGCAACTCTTTGTTTTTGCCCACCTGATAGAGTTGATACTTTAGCATTTTCAAAACCTGCCATACCAACTTTTTCTAATTCTTCCATAGCAATCTTTATTGCTTCTTCTTTTTTTATCTTTAAAATATGTCTTAAACCTATTATACAATTTTTAATAACATTCATATTATTGAATAAATTGAATTGTTGAAATACCATTCCTATTTCTTTTCTAATGTCATTAATATTAGTACTCTTATCCAAAATATTTATATCATTGTAATAAATAGCACCGCTATCAGCTTCTTCAAGTTGATTTATACATCTAAGCAGAGTTGACTTACCAGCACCTGAAGAACCGATTATGGATATTATTTCGCCTTCATTAACTTCAAAGTTTACACCTTTTAGTATTTCGTTTCCGTTATATGTTTTTTTCAAATTCTCAACACGTAAAATCATATTATAACCTAATTAGAACTCTTGATGTCTACCTTTCCACCACCAATTTTTTTATCAATAAGTGATAAAATTTTTGTTGTTGTAAATGTTAAAATCAAATAAACTATAGCACCAATTATCATTGTTTCCATATATCTATAATTTGATGATGCTGAAGTCTTAAGTGCGAAATACATCTCAGCACAGCCAATAACATTAAGTACTGATGTATCCTTAATATTAATAACAAATTCATTACCAATTGCGGCCATAGAATTCTTAATTGCTTGAGGAATTACTACATAAAACATAGCCTTTGAATAAGAAAAGCCTAAACTTCTAGCACCTTCAAGTTGTCCTGAATCTACAGATTCAATTCCTTTTCTTAATACTTCTGTCAAATAAGCGCCTGTATTGATTGACACAATAAGTAAGCCAGCATAGACAGGGGAAAAATGAATTATAGAAACCAAGCCATAATAAATTATCATAGCCTGAACCATCATTGGTGTTCCTCTAAATACTGTAACATAGATTTTGATTATGGATTGAATTGTTCTTAAAAATATCTTTTTAATTAAAGAGTCAGTTTTTTTAACCTTTATAACCATTACTACAGCAAGCAGTAATGCAATTATAAATCCAAATATTGTTCCAAAAAGTGATATACCTAAAGTATATTTGATTCCTTGATAAAATAAATCAGAATATTTAGTTACAACAGCTGTAAAGCTATCTGGGAAAATTACATCTATCAACAAAAACAAAAGCTTAACAATATAACCAAACGTATGATCTATAAACCAAGTAAAGGGAAATAATACATAATCCATAATAATTATTTAAATGATGCCTGATCCATCAATTCTTTTCTTTGATCTTCAGATATTGTTGATAGAATTTCATTTATTTTGTCTTTATATGTGAAATTTTTCCTGATACCTATATTCACTGAAACATCACTATCAGATACAGTAAATCCTTTGCCTTCAGCAAATCTAACCAAACTTAAACCTTCATATTCAGAGATAATGCTTGCTGCAACAGGAAGCTCAACTATTGTTGCATCAACTACGTTATTAACTATAGCATTGATGATTGCAGGAACTGTATCTAGATTAGTTCCAGCTTTAGCACCGTGTGCTACTGTCTGAGAAACTAAATCAGCATAAATTGTGCCAAGCTGACCGATAACAGTCGCGCCTGATAAATCATCAAGTGAAGTTGCTTCTTTGTATTGAGAATCGGATTTAACAATCAAAACCTCTTCTGATTTATAATATGCATCTGTAAAATCAATACTTGTAAGTCTTTCTTCTGTTACAGACATACCAGCAATTATCAAATCAATTTCACTTGAATTTAAAGCAGGAATAAGACCATCCCAGGCTATTGCTTTTACTTCTAATTCCAAATTTAATTCTTTCGCAATAATTTTAGCTATTTGTACATCATATCCATCTGCATAACTACCACTAACATTAGCGATTGCTACATTGCTTGAAGTATTGCTAGTTTCCAAAAAATTGAATGGCTGATAATCGCATTCCATTCCTACAATTAGTTTTCCTTCCTTGGCAAGTCCTGTATTACTTCCACCTGCACAAGAAACTAAAACTAAACCACCTAAAAATAAACCTAAAATTCTTCTAAAGATCTTCATTATATTATCCTCCTAAGTGCATTAAATTATAATCTTTTAGAAATAAAAAAGATTGCACTATTAATGCAATCAATAATATAATGATTCATTAATAGCTCCTCTACAAAACTGTAGGAGTCCATAACCTATTATGACTATGGCCCAACTAACATAAATGCCTTTATGTTGTTTCGGCAAACTATTCCTTTTACTAGCATCACAGGCTGCCGCCTCAACTAGCTACTCATAAAGTTTGCTCCTCTATTTCAATCTTTTATGCAACATATATTAATACAACGCCCACATAAAATCAATTGTAAATTTTATGTTAACGTTTTCAATGTGCAAGCTTTTTTCTAAATTTGTTTTTTAAAAATTGGTAAAAATTAGTAAAATATAATTGGGAAGTGATAGAGATGATTTTATCTGTTGGAGTAGATAATTTTAAAAATGTAAAAAATAAATCAGTATATGTAGATAAAACAAAAATACTAGAAAACATTCTTTCTAAGGTTGATGGTACTTCATTTTTATTTTGTAGACCTAGACGATTCGGAAAGTCATTAGCTTTATCAATGATGGAATATTTTTTCGACGAAAAAAAGAAAGATGATAGTTATCTATTTAATGATTTATATATTGCAAAAAACAAAGCATTATTAAACAATCATCAAAACAAATATGCTGTTGTTCATTTAAATTTTAAAGATTTGATTTCTACTTCTTTTGATTCTTTAATAAGCGGGATTAATGGCATCGTTAGAGATGCTTATTTGGAAAATATTAGTGTATATTATAATTTAAATGAGTTTAATAAAATATATTGGAATAAATAGTAAATAAAAATTGTGATATACAAGAATTATCCGAATCTATTTATTTTTTAATAAAACAAATTAAAACTATTTTTAATAAAGATGTAATATTGCTTATTGATGAATATGATTCTCCAATACTCAAAAGCAGGGGACTTTTTTATGACGATGCAATTTCCTTCTTTAGAGTGTTTTATGGAAAAGTATTAAAAAGTAATGAGTACTTAAAATATGGAATCTTAAGTGGGGTAGCACAAATTGCCAAAGAATCAATATTCTCTGGTCTTAATAATTTAAATATAAATAATGTATTTACAAATGATTATGAATATTTTGGTTTTAATGAAGAAGATATATTATTTCTTGTAGATAAAACAAATCAAAATATTGATTTAGATGTTCTTAAATTATGTTATGGAAATTATAATTTTGGTAATAACAGCATTTATAATCCCTGGTCAGTATTAAATTTCTTAGAAAACAATCAAGAATATTCTTGGTATTGGTTAAATACAAGCGAAAACAATTTAATTGAAGAAGCTATAAATTATTCAAATAAAGACGAGAATGTTTTAAATATGATTTATAAACTAGTCTCTTCTTCTAGTTATAGATCTTTTGTAAATGAAAGTGTTTCTTTTAAAGATATAAATTCAGGAATTGAAGAATTAATTTCTTTACTAATAGCTGCGGGTTATTTATCTAAATCAAAAAAATATGAAGATGGAAGCTTTGAAATTATAATTCCTAACAATGAAATTAAGTACGTATTTAAAAAAGAAATAAATCAAAGATATTTTAAAGAAATTGATAATTCATATAAATTTAATTTAAATGATGCATTAAAAACAGGAAATATAAATGTAATTGAAGATGCAATAAATAATTACATTTTAAAGGCTTTTTCTTATTATGATATGAATAATGAAAAAAATTATCAATTCTTGGTTCTTACAATATGTGCTTTGACTTTTAATAATAATTAAGTAAAATCAGAAGCAAATGCAGGAAACGGAAGATGCGATATAATAATATATCCTTCAAAAGAAAATTCCTTAGGAATAGTTATAGAAACAAAATATTATAAAAGCAAGGTTTCAAATAATTTCTTGCTTTCATTAGCAGAAAAAGCTTTAAAACAGATTGAAGAAAAAGATTATATTTCTGATTTGAAAAAATTTAATGCTTCTCCTATTTATATATATGGAATGGCTTTTTCAGATAGAAAAACAAAAATATTATCAAAAGAAATAAAATAAAGCTGGCTTACCATTAATAATTTCTTTTTTCTTTTCTAAATTATAATACATGTATAAAAATCCTCCTGCCATTATTATATGACAAGAGGATATATGATTTTAAGACGTTGTATTTTTAACGCATACAAAATAAATGTAAACCATATTTATAATTTTTATTTCTAATAAATTTAAAAAAATAAACCATATTATGGTATACAAAAAAGTAGAATTTCTTCTACTTTACTTAACGCAATATCTTAATCTTCCGATTAGTTTATTTTTCAATTATTGATAAAATATGTCCACTGTAACCTATTAAATCTTCTCTTTCACAAATAGACAAATGATAGTCAACAAACATTTTGTATTCTTCATCTGTCATATTATCTATATCTTCTCTCATAACTCTTCCAACACCATCTGTTGCAACATAACATAATTTTTTAACATCAAATTTATTCATTAATTCCTTTACTTCATTAAAATATCTCATATTAAAAATTAAATCTTCAGAATTGTTTGGTTCAAAGTCAATTGATACTTGTTTTCCTTCACCATAATTCTCATATATATTTTTTCCTTGGAATCCCCATGTTAGCATAGTTAAATCAAATAATATAAATGCAATTAATATTTTACCATTTGGTTTTGTTACTCTTATTGCTTCTTTTATTGCTTGTTCTTCTTCATCCTTTTTAAATAAATGATAAAGCGGGCCTAATACTAAAGTAATATCAAAAGTATTATCCTCATACATTGACAAATCCAATGCATTACCTTGAATAGCATTTATATTCATACCTTTTTTAATTTTGCTTTTCATTACATCAACATTAGCCTGAACCAATTCCAAAGCATCTACTTGATATCCTTTATTTGCATAATATAAAGAATAAGCACCTGTTCCAGCACCAACTTCTAGTAATCTATCTCCTTGTTTTAAATATTTATCTATATAATTTGTAGTTGTAATAAATTCTATATAATGCATTTTATCGCTTGTTAAACGATCATCTTCAACATATCCATCTTTATAGAACCCATCAAGAATATTATCTAAAAATCTTTCTTTCACTTATATCACCCTATAACCATTATACCATAGATTTCTATATTTTATTTGTTCACAATATTATTTATTTTCCGATTTCCTTAATTTTTAAAGAATTTATAGGTATTTTATTTTTAAAAAATTTGTTGTATAATTAATTTATCAAAAGAAAACATTTTGCCTTACTTTGAAATTAGAACGCTCCATTAAGAAACAATAGGATTGATACGAAAAATATCAGTCCTTTTTTCATTTTATAAGGCTATTTCGCTTATTTTAGGCATAAATTGCTTAATTATAGGTAAGATGGCCAAT
This sequence comes from uncultured Caryophanales bacterium, assembly GCA_937885165.1. Classification (GTDB taxonomy): domain Bacteria; phylum Bacillota_I; class Bacilli_A; order Acholeplasmatales; family Anaeroplasmataceae; genus Anaeroplasma. Next base: position 1,838 of record CAKZZJ010000182.1, on the reverse strand, counting down.
TTTTGTTGCTCGTTTTTATAATCGGTATTTTTGTCAAAAGCACGAATAGTATATTTATAGTGTACCTTAATTAAATTTTTTTGGTTGATATTATATCAAAAGTACTAATTTTGTAATTTATTATATAAAGTAATCGGCAATAAGATTGGAGAATTGATAGTTTGGAAATAATACAAATTTATTGTATACTTTATTGTATACTTTTGTGCTAAAATATGGTATATTGATTATGAAATTAATGGAGGTGTTTTAAATGGACAAATTTAGAGATATTTTTGAAAACTTATTATCATTGAAAGATGAATATGAGTGGTTAGATTTTAAAGAAAACTGGTTTTCTAAAGATGAAATTGGCGAATATATTTCCGCCATATCAAATGGCGCTTCTTTATGTGGTAAGGAAAATGGGTATATTGTATGGGGAGTAAATGATAAAACAAAAAAAGTTGTCGGCACTAATATTAATTTTGATAGAGACATAGATTCGGAACCATACAAACATTATCTTGCAAGAAATCTTAAACCTAGCATTGCTTTTGATGTTGTCGAGTTTACTTATGATGGAAAACGCATCGTGATGATAATAGTACCATGTGCTAAATCAGTAAAGACAAAATATAAAGGTGTAGATTATATTAGAATTGGTTCAAGTAAAGAAAGGATTGATAAGTATCCTGAATATGAAATTAAGTTAAATAACATATTAGTTATTGGCTTTCCTACCATTGTTAATACTCCAGCGCCAGATTATGCTCAGGAACTTACATTTGAAAAGTTATTTATATATTATGGAGCAAAAGGTATCAGTTTAAGAAAAGATACATTTATTAAATCGCTCAAATTAAAAACAAAGAATGGCCAATATAATATAATGGCTTATATTTTATCAGATCAAAATAGCATTCCTATTAGAGTATCAATTTTTAATGGTAAAGATAAATCATCACCATTGTTTTCTGTAAAAGAATTCGGCAACACTTGTATTATGTATTCGATGGATAAGATATTGGAATATGGAGATGCTATTAACATAATTCAAGCAGATGAAAGAGGAAGAATATCAGAAAGAATAGATGTTCCTTTATTTGATTATGAGTCCTTCCATGAAGCAATTTTAAATGCTTTTATTCATAATAAATGGTTAACATTAAATGCTCCGCAGATAAGTGTTTTTACTGATAGGATAGAAATTCTGTCTCATGGTGGATTAGCTATTGATCAAGATGAAGAAGGATTTTATAACGGATCAAGTATCCCAGTTAACGAAGTACTTGCATCTATATTTTTGCAATTAAGAATAAGTGAGCGCTCTGGAAGAGGCGTGCCAAAGATTGTGGCTGCCTATGGTAAAGATTCAATAAAAGTAGAAAAAAATAGAATTACCGTAACCATTCCTTTTAAAAAAATCGGTGTTAATGCTTTTGATATAGTATCCAATAAAGTATCCAATAAAGTATCCAATAAAGTAACTAATAAAACCGAAAATAAAATATTAGAATTAATGAGAGATAATCCAAACATAACTATTCAACAAATAATGGTTAAAACTGCACTATCTGAGCCAGGTGTTAAAAAGAATTTGAAACGCCTTAAAGAAAAAGAAATTATAAAGAGAATTGGATCAAACAAAACCGGTTATTGGGAGGTTATCGATGAAACATAAAATGAATTTTATGGAATGATTCTTTCGAGGCAATTAAAGATGGATGGAAGACTATAGAAATGCGTCTTAATGATGAAAAGAGAAGTAAAATCGAGATTGGTGACGAGATAGAATTTACAAAGTATGCGTTAAAAATACAACGTCTTAAAATCATATGTCCTCTTGTCATATAATA
>CAKZZJ010000181.1 GCA_937885165.1 uncultured Caryophanales bacterium | reverse complement strand
TAATCTGTCATAATTTGAACAGTCAACACAAATTGATAAAGCTCCTTTAAATAAAGCCTCATCAACTAATATAGGTCTTCCCACAAAGGCTACATATTCACTTACTTCACCTGTTACATATATTTCTTTTTCAGGAAAAGAAGCTTTTAAAATATGATATAAGCCATATTGGCTACCAATACAGTCTCCATCTGGTCTTAAATGACCATGAATTATAATTCTATTGTATTCTTTGATTTTTTTTAATATAAATTCCATAATTTTATCCTATCTGTTTTCTGAATATTTAGATGCTATATCATTGAAAGAAACATTGTTTTTAAAATCATCTATAGCATTAGAAATCTTTTTAAATGTATCTTCTAAAAGAATTAGTTCATCTTTATTAAATTTTTTTAAGACCCAGGAAATTGAATCAATATTTTCATCTCTTCCGATTCCTACTTTAATTCTCTTGAATTCATCTGTATGAAGATGAGATTCAATGTTTTTAAGTCCATTATGCCCACCAGATGAACCTTTAGCCCTTAACCTTATTCTTGTGAAGGTTGAATCCATATCATCAACTATAACTAAAACATCATCAACATCAATTTTATAATAATTAATAACCTTAATTAAGCTTTCACCGGATAAGTTCATAAATGTTACTGGCTTTAAATATAAGATTTTTTCCCCATTTATTATTTCTCTTCCTATTATTCCCTGAAATTCTGGTTCAAGATGCATTTCAATATTGTTTAGTTTAGCATAATAATCAATTGCCATCCAGCCCATATTATGTCTTGTGTTTTCATATTTATTTCCAGGGTTGCCTAAGCCAACAATCAGTTTCATTGTGATGATTCTCTATCTTTGTTATATGAATAAGTAAATAAACCTGAAATTGGTTCATCAGATAATATTCTAAGCACGCCATGACCAAGTAATGTACCAACACTTAGTACAACTAATTTATCAATTCTTTTTTCTTTTGGTATAGCGATTGTGTTTGTTACAATAACTTCTTTTAGACAAGATTCTTCAATTCTTTTGATTGCTTCACCTGATAATACACCATGTGTACATGCAGCATATACAGCTTTGGCACCATGTTCCATAAGTGCCTTAGCACCGATTGTCATAGTTCCGGCTGTATCAATCATATCATCTACCATTATACATGTTTTGCCTTCAACATCACCGATTATATTCATGACTTCAGCCTTGTTAGGTTCAGGTCTTCTTTTATCAATTATTGCGATATTAGTATTTAAGATTTTAGCGAATTCTCTTGCACGAGTAGCTCCACCATGATCTGGTGAAACAACTATAGGATCTTCAAGGTTTTTTTCAAGTAGGTAATTACATAAAATAGGAAGGCCTTGGAAATTATCAACAGGAATATTGAAAAAACCTTGAATTTGGGCTGCATGAATATCCATGACAATAACTCTATTTGCCCCAGCTGCTTGTATTAAGTCTGCAACTAATTTAGCACTTATAGGCTGACGACTCTTTACTTTTCTATCCTGTCTTGAATAACCATAATAAGGAATAATTAAATTGATTGTTTTCGCACTAGCTCTTTTTAATGCGTCACACATAATTAACAATTCCATTAAATGATCATTAACAGGATAAGATGTTGGCTGAATAACAAAAACATGATGTCCTCTTACTGTTTCTGATATTTGAACATTAATTTCACCATCAGCAAAATGATTTACTTCAATTTCTGATAGTGGAATACCTACAGAATTAGCAATTTCTTCTGCTAACTGAAGATTTGAAGAAAGGCTAAATAACTTTACTTTCTTACCTAATAATAACGCCATTACTTTTTTCCTCCATCATTAAAAACCAAAATGAATTATAACATATAAGTAATTATTTTTAAATAATTAAACGTTTTTATCATCTATAATATCTATAGAATCATCACTTTCATCAAAGAAGTCTTTTAACTGATCATTTGAAATAAGTTTCTTATATTGTTCTCTCATTTTTTGATATTTAGCTAATGTTTCATTTTCTTTTTCTTTTGCGACAGCCATTATTTCATCATAATAATCTACAAATTTATTAACTACTCTATCGTCAAGTTTATTGTCTTTAGCTTGACGTTCAAGTTCATCAATTATTTCATTTTCGTTATATGAATTTTTGTAACTTCTTTGGCTATAAAGTGCACTTGCTACATCGGCAACCATTATTATTTTATCACCAATTGATAAATCTCTTTCGGTAAGTCCTTGTGGATAACCAGAGCCATCTAATCTCTCGTGGTGATTCGATGCTATAGCGATGACATTGTCGCTGAAACTACCCTCTAATATTTCTTTTGTGTATTCAACATGCTTACGCATAATTGTAAGCTCATCGCCTACAAGAGAATGAGGAGATGTAAGAATGGATGCAGGGACTCTTAATTTGCCAATATCATGAACTAAACCGGCAATATAAATTTCTTCAGTTCTGGCATCAGATAATCTAAATTGCTTAGCTAAAAATTTAGCAATCTCAGCTGTTGTTATAGTATGAGCCAATGTTTCATGATTATGAAATTCAAACATATAATTTGTTGTTTCAATAAATGCCATCAAATCATCATCTGAATAATTGGCTTTAGAAATATAACTTGATACTTCATAAATATATAAAGAAGATTTTGAATTTATGTTTTCATAAACATCAGGATCTTTTTTTAACATTCTTAATAATTTTCTTACCTGTTCAGGATGAAATTGAGATTTAGTATCTGCTTTAATTAAATCACTTATTTCATCTGGTGTATATTCGGCATAATTATATTGTACAACCTGATTAATAAGTGTTAATAACAAACCTAAATAATATGATTTATATGCTGGATCTTCAGGACTAACCATTCCTTCTACATATTTAGCTTTATAAAACATAAGAGGTCTTGCTACATCACCAAGAGGAGAACAGTATTTTAAAAATGCATAACTGGATGCGGCAGCCTTTGCATGATCTTTTCTATCAACTGAATCATCTTTATAAAATGTACCAATATATCTTAAAATACAAAGTAGAACAACTTTAGGAGAATCTTCGTCTTCCATCTGATAATATTCTAAATATTTTTTCAATATAAAAGCATTTTTAAAACCACTGTCGATATAAATATTATCAACTTCTTTTAAAACTTTTCTTAAATATTTAATTATTGTACTTGTAGTAAAGTTTTCCATGATTTTCTCCTCTAGAACATTGGTGAAAATATACCTAATAAAAAAGCAACTAGTTTTTGATATGGCGGATATTTCTTCCAGATATTATATGTTATCTGTCTTGAGATATTCAAAGCTTTAAGATAATCATCTTTTATTTTTTCTATCTCACCATTATACATTAATAATGCTCCGCATTCATAATGTAAAAAGAAACTTCTATTATCCATATTTATTGTTCCGCAAAAAGCATATTTATCATCAACAATAATATTTTTTGCATGATTAAAGCCTGGTGAATATTCATATATTTTTACGCCATTCAATAATAATCTTTTATAATTAGCTCTTCCCATATAATAAGCTGATTTCTTATCAGGCTTTCCAGGCATCAGTATACATACATCAACTCCACTTTTAGCCTTAACACAAAGAGCGTGAATTAAAGCGTCATCAATTATTAAATATGGTGTTGAAATGAATACATATTTACGCGCCCCATTTATTAAAGAATAAAATAAATCATATCCAGGATTTTTAGCATTTGTCGGTCCGTCACCAAAAGCAATTTCATAGCCTGGCTTTTTTTCAAATTTGCATTCATTAAGCGGTAAATCTAATTTTTCTTTTGCTGAGAAATACCATGTTTCCTCAAAAAGATTAACAAAGGTATGAGTAATAGATCCGATATATCTGCATGCATTATCACGCCAGTATCCAAATCTTTCTATTTCATGAATATATTCATCAGCAATATTATCTCCGCCACAATAACTGATAACACCATCTATTACACATATTTTTCTGTGATCACGGTAATTGATAGTTGGAGACAGTGAAAGAGAAACAGGTTGAAATTTGCATATTTTAGCATTAGGTATTAAAGAAAGACGACTGGCAATTCTTTTTGTTAAAAAACTTTTTGAACCAATATCATCATATAAAATATATATTTTAATACCTTGGTGACCTTTTGCCTGAAGTATTTCATATATATCATCAAAGCATTTGCCATCAGAAATTATAAAATATTCTAATAAAATATATTCTTTTGCACTCTTTAGATTTTCACACATATCAAAATGTTTTAATTTTGCATCATTAAAAAATTTAACATCATTACCTTCACAAAAAGGAGCGTATGTGGATGATGATAAAACATTAATAATATTTGAATCTATTTCATTTGGTAATTTGCGTATTTTTTTTGTAGGCTTAAGTGCCCGCTCACCTAATTCTTTTAAAATTTTGTCGTTTCTCCTTTTTGTGCTTCTTCTTGTTATAGAATTAGCTGTATATAAAGCACAAAAAGGAAGAGGAGCTACAAGAATCAATACTGACCAGGTGGTTTTATAATTGCTTGATATCGGCTTGGATATAATGTATAAAACATAAAAAAGGCCAATAACATAAGATAAACCAAAAATCAGACCTGTTATTCCATGGTAGACTGATGAAGCCATAGAATAATACATATAAATCAAAGCACCAAAAAAGCCTAATTGTATTAAAAATAACAATAAGGTAATAAATATTATTATTAATTTTTTCCAAAAAGGCGTACTTTTTCTTTCGTTTATGGTCATATTATTTAATTCTTGTTTTTTATTCTTCCTTGTTTTTATCAGATTTTGAATTTAAAAAATTTTCTAAAACAATAAATAAGAAAATAGGCAATAACATATGTGTAATTATTATTCCCAAATATGAATACCATGCCATATCCATTTGTGCATAATATATAGTTTTGAATATAAATGCCATTAATGATAAAAATATATTAACCATCAATAAAAGCGCATTAAATTTTTTTAAAAAATTCAAGGTTTGAAATAATAATGCAATCAAATGTGATATTACAACATATAAAACAACAAACAAAGATAACATCCAGAATACACCTGTTGTTACTGCAAAACCATTATTAGATGACATGTATGAAAAAGAATTAATCAAATAAAGGATATTATTCATAAAATAATAACCGACAAATCCAATTCCAACTATCTTCAAATATTCATCTTTTTTTGTGAATAGTGCAAATATAGCAGATGCAACTAATACAGCAAATAAAATTATAACTAGAATTTCAGCAAAAGAAACTGCGAAATTCGAATCACCTATAATACCTACACGATAAATGAACTCAACCAAAAGAATAGAGCATAACGAAACGCAGCAAACTATTTTTTTGTGGTTCTCAAGTTTTTGTAAAAAGTTTTCCATAATCTCCCCTAAATTATAAAGGTGGGTGTCAAAAGTTTATATTTTAACCACCTTATTTTTATATTAATAGCGGTTTTGCCGCCAGTAATATCCAATTATATAAATTTTATAATAAACAAAAAGAATGAAATTTATCGTTTATATCATTTAAAGATATACCATTTTATAAATTAATTGGATTTAGCTTTTAATTTTAAAAATCACAATTCTTTGGTGTTCTTGGGAAAGGAATTGTGTCTCTTATATTATCTACTCCGGTAAGATACATAATTAATCTTTCAAAACCTAAACCAAAGCCTGAATGTATACAGCCACCATATCTTCTTGTATCCAAATACCAGTCAACTGTATCTTTATCAATGTGGTGTATTTCCATCTTTTTAAGTAAGACATCTAAATTTTCTTCTCTTTGACTTCCGCCCATTAATTCTCCTGATCCAGGAACTAATAAATCAACTGCAGCAACGGTTTTGCCATCATCGTTATCCTTCATATACCAGGCTTTAATATCTTTAGGCCAGTCTTTTACGAATACAGGACCATTAAAATGATCTAATAAATATTTTTCATGTTCTTTAGCGATATCATCAAGATAGCTTGGTTTGAATTCCCATTTTTGTTTTGCAGCAAGCAAAATATCAATGGCTTCTTTATGAGTAATTCTTACAAAATTAGAATTTAGAACTTTATTTAATTTTTCTTTTAGTCCATGTTCAATAAATTGATCACAAAAATCAATTTCAGCATTTGCGTTATCCAAGACATATTTAACAACGAACTTTAGCATTTCTTCTTCAATATCCATTAAACCTTCTAAATCGCAAAAAGCCATCTCAGGTTCAATCATCCAGAATTCATTAGCGTGAATTTTGGTATTTGAATTTTCTGTTCTGAATGTTGGACCAAAAGTATAAATATCAGAAAAAGCCATTGCGAAGGTTTCGCCATGTAACTGACCAGATCCTGTTATAAATGCATTTTTACCAAATAAATCTTTTGAATAGTCAACTAAACCATCCTCTGTCTTTGGAATGTTGTTTAAATCAAATGTTGTAACCTTAAACATTTGATTAGAACCTTCACAATCAGCACAAGTTATTAATGGTGTATGAACATATAAATAACCGTTTTGCTGGAAATAAGTGTGAATTGCCATAGCGGCTACGCTTCTGATTCTAAATACTGCATTAAATGTATTTGTTCTTCCTCTTAAGTGAGCATTCTCTCTTAAAAATTCTAATGAATGACGCTTTGGTTGAATTGGATAATCAAGTGCTGAATCACCTAACATTTCAACTTCAGTTGCGTGCATTTCAAGTGGCTGTTTGGCGTTAGGTGTCAATATAATTTTACCTACAACTCTAATGCTCATACCGGCTCTAAATTTAGATATTTCTTCAAAATTTTTTAATTTTTCATCGTAAACTACTTGTAAATTTAAAATTGTAGAGCCATCGTTAACTGTTAGAAAACCAAACTGAGCTTGTGCTCTATTGGTTCTAACCCAACCTAGAACTAAAGCTTCATCTATAGTTTCTTTTTTATCAAAAAGAATTTTGATTTTTTCCCTTTTCATTTTTTTACTACTCCTTGTTATTAAAAAATCCTTAAGCAAAAGCCTAAGGAAAAGTATTTGATTCCTTTTTATCGCTCGTTATTATTATATTATAATAACTATTTTTTTAAAAGGATTTTTATAAAAAAAATAAATTACTCAAATAGATTTTTCTCTTTGATAAAACTCCTATTTAAGAACCAAAGCAAAAGGCCTAACAAATAGGTAATACCAAGCATGAGAAAGGCAACTATTCCTATAGTCCAGTTACCACCAATTACAAAATAATACCAATCATATTTCCTATCTACTGTACCATCGCTCTTTAAATGAGTCAGTACATTTGTTATATAAAACACGATATAACATGATACATGTGATATATTAAAGAAAGTTAATTTATATTTAATATCTTTTCCTTTTTCAAAGAAAATAAAGGAAATTATTGCGATAACAGGGCATAAAAAATGAAAGAAGAAATTATTCCCCTTAAATAATGTAAAATAACTATAACCCTCACCTACAGCAACAAAACCAAGATAAAAAACAACTGTAAAGAAAGTCAATGTTACTCCTGTTGTTGTGGCCATTTTAGCAACTTTAACACAAAGCGGAATTTCATTTTTCTTTTTTGCTAAAATTAAAGTTGAAAATACCGCAACTATTATTGAGGCAAGCCCGGAAAGCAAATTAGATTCAACCGTGAACATTCTTATTGATTTAGGATTTTCAACTAAAGATATTATTCCGATTATTAAAATAAATATAAAATTAATATAATTTAATATTGTTGAAACGATTAAATTTCTTTTCATTGTCCTAAAATTTCCTTTGTTATTATTATACTTCTTTTAATATTTAAAATCTATTATGAATTATAATTTAAGATAAATAATAAAAACAAAAAAGTTTATCAAACCAACAAAATCATTTATAAAAATCACAAAAAACAAGATAAAATATATAAATATTATGAAAATAAATGTTATAATTAATTAAAGAAAAAAATTAAATTCCCCTATATAAGCATTGATGATTTTTAATGCTTTAATTATAATATTATAAGATTGTTTTGATGGTGTTAATTATGTATAAAGATATTTTAAAAAACATTCTTCCTTCAATGATAGCTACATTATTTACAGGATTATATGTTGTAGTTGACGGCTTTTTTATCGGTAATAAGATGGGGGAACTTGGTCTTGCAGCAATAAATATTGCCTGGCCGATAACAGCCATAATTATTGCTTTCGGTGTTTCTTTAGGCACATCAAGCGGAATATTTATTTCTTATTACAGAGCTAAAGGAGAAGAAGAAAAAATAAAAAAGTGTTTAACTAATACCCTGATTTTAGGCATTTTCTTTGTGCTTTTTTCGTTTACTTTTCTTTTTTATATTGAACCACTTTTAAGATTAATTGGGGCAACAGATGAAACAATGAATTATGCGAAAAGCTATATTCAGGTAATAATTTATGGATCATTCTTTGAATTATTTGGAGCGATGTTAATTCCAATAATGAGAAACTTTTCTCATGTTAAATCTGCCGCTTTAATACTTATTATAACTACAGGATTTAATTTCTTAGGTGATTATTTATTCATATATAAATTTGAGTTAGAGTTATATGGAGCCGCTATTGCCTCTGTTTTGGGTCAGGCTTTAGCATTTATATTGTGTTTGATTGTTTTAATTTATAATAAAAATTTAAAATTATCTAAAGAATTAGATTTTAAATATATGCTTAAATTAATTTTAAAAGCAATCGCTCCGTTTATATTAAATTATTCAGCATCATTCATAATTATTATTTATAATTTATTTGCATTAAAAAATGGCGGAAATGATGCCGTTGCAGCTTATACAGTATTTGCGTATATAGTTTATATACCACAATATATTGCAATAGGTGTATCTGATGGGGTTCAGCCACTTCTTACATATCACTACGGCTTAAAAGATAATAAAATAAAAGCTTATTTTTATAATACGCTTTGGATACTATTTTTATTATTAGGAATTTTATCAATTATTTTTACATTTCTTAAAAATCCAGTTGCTGCTATTTTTAATTTAAATGATCCTAAAGCTAAAGAAATATATGATGCAGGATATGTATATTTTATTAGCAGTTTTGTGTTTATCGGAATAATCAGAATTTTTGCCGCAAGATATTATTCTACAGATTTGTCAAATAAAGCTAATTTAGTTGTAATAATTGAACCAATTATTACGCCATTAGTTCTTCTTTTATTAACATATTTTATTGGTGTTTTAGGTGTCTGGGTCGGATTTTTGATAATTCAAATAACTTTATCATTATTATCAATTTTATTTTTAAAAATGCCTATTAAAGAATTTAGCATCGGTAAGCTAGAATAACGTTCGATTTATATTCTGGTTATACCGATTTTTCTTTATGTGATATTTTGTTTGTGGTAAAATAATAAAGGAAAGGAAGATGATGAAATGTTATTTTTAGAAACTGTTGAATTATCAGAATCAACAATCAATATTATCATGATGAGTGTATGGCTATCGGTTTTTGTTTTAGCTTTAATTGTTGAACTTTCTACACAATCGCTTACTTCAGTTTGGTTCTGTGGAGGCGCAGTTGCTGCATTAATATTCACATATATACCAAACGTACCATTTTTTGTAGAAATAATTGTTTTTTTCGTAGTATCAATTGTACTATTAGTTTCCTTAAGACCATTATCTAAAAAAATACTTCTTAAAAATCAAAAAGAAGAACGCATGAATGTAGACGCAATTGTTGGTAAAAAAGGTGTTATATTAAAAGAAATAAAAGAACTTGATGCTGGAGAAGTCAGAATAGATTCAGTTATATGGAGTTGTCTTTCTGAAGATGGAAGCGAAATAGAAAAAGAAGAAAGAGTAGTCGTTACTAAAATCATAGGTAATAGATTATATGTAAAAAAAGAAGAAAAGGAAGGTAATTAAAAATGTCAGTAGGAGGAATTGTTGGAGTAGTTATCGCATCAATTTTTGTATTATTAGTAATTATTGTATTTGTATCACATATAAAAATTGTTAAACAGACAAATAAATATATTATTGAAAGATTAGGTGCTTATAAATGTACTTGGTCTACAGGTATTCACTTATTAGTTCCTTTTGTTGAAAGAATTGCAAAGGTTGTTTCAATGAAGGAACAAATATATGATTTTCCACCTCAACCAGTTATTACCAAAGATAACGTAACAATGCAGATTGATACAGTAGTGTTCTTTAGTGTAACAGATCCAAAATTATATACTTATGGTGTTGAAAATCCTATCGCAGGTATTGAAGCATTAACTTCTACTACTTTGCGTAATATTATTGGTGATTTGGATTTAGATGAAACATTAACATCACGCGATATTATAAATAATAGAATGCGTCTGATTTTGGATGAAGCAACAGATCCATGGGGAATTAAAGTAACAAGAGTTGAAGTCAAAAACATCTTACCCCCAAAAGATATTCAAAACGCAATGGAACGTCAGATGCGTGCTGAACGCGAAAAGAGAGAAAAAATATTACTTGCCGAAGGAGAAAAAACCTCAGCAATAACAATTGCAGAAGGTCATAAAGAAGCAGCCATATTAAATGCTGAAGCTGAAAAGCAAGCAACAATAAAGAAAGCAGAAGCAGAGGCAGAAAGTATATTAAAGGTTAAAAAGGCTGAAGCAGATGGTATATTAATGTTAAAGGAAGCAGAAGCAAAAGGTATAGAATATATCAATAATGCAAAACCATCAAAAGAAGTTTTAACATTACGCTCATATGAAGCATTAGGAAAAGTTGCTGATGGAAAGGCAACAAAAATTATTGTTCCATCAGATTTACAAAACGTTGCTTCTTTAGCAACGACAATTAAAGAAGTAGTTACTGAAAAATAATTTTTATAACGATACTAGTATGTTTAATATTTATTTGTTCATTTCATAGAAAAAAGGGTTACTAACGATATAAGTTAGTAACTGTTTTTTTATAGAATCGTTTTAATAAATTTTTATTATTTATTTTGCAGTTTCTATTTTGTTATGTAAACGTTTTTCTTTTTAATAAATATTATTTATATGATTTAATTATATTAATAATTTGGTGAAGTTTATGATTTATAAAATTGATGAAGTACTTTCCAATGGTTTTGTAGTTGGCAAAGTAAAATTAATTAAGAAAATTAAACATATAAATGAAAAAAAAGATACAAAATCTGAAATAGAGAAATTCATCAAGGCAAGAGATCAGGCTTTAAAAACTCTATCTGAATTAAAAGTTAAAGAGCCTAAATTAAATGAATATCTGCTTGTTGAAGAACTAATGATATCTGATCCAATGCTCGAAAAACGAGTAATAAAAAAGATTGAAGAAAATAAAAGTGCTGAAGAAGCAGTAAAAGAATCAATGGATTTCGTTATCGCAAGTCTTCTTAACTCAGATTCAATATATTTAAAACAAAGAGCTGATGATGTTGAGGATGTAACAAATATCTTAATCAATAATATCAATGATATTAGAGATAATAATGATTTAGATAAATACATTTTGGTTGCTGACGAGATATTACCATCATATTTAGTAAACAATCACGAAAACATTTTGGGTATTATAACAAAAAGAGGGGGTTTCACTTCTCATTCTGCCATTATAGCAAGAATTTGGGATATACCATATGTTATATCTAATATTGAAGTAAACGAAAAAGATTTAATTATCCTTGATACTAGAAATGATAAAATAAATACTTCACCTACGGAAGAAGATATAAAAAGATATGAAGAAGAAATGAATTCTCTTCAACTATTTTCTAAAAAAGCAGTGAAACATAAAGGCTTTAGATTTATGGCCAACGTTGCTACAAACATGGACATAAAAAGAGCTATGGAATATGGTTTTGATGAAATAGGCTTATATAGAACAGAATTCATATTCATGAATACAACGAGACCTTATAATCTTGTAGAACATTATGAGATGTATTCTTCTGCTGTAAAGCTTGTTAAAAATAAACCAATATGTTTTAGAACATTTGATGTTAAAGAAGATAAAGCCATATCTTATCTAAAGGTAGGCAAAAAAAGTGTAGAAACATATAAGAAAAACAAGGATATATTTGAAAATCAGGTAAAAGCTATTCTAGCTTCAAACGAAAAGAATAACGTGAAAATAATGTTTCCGATGATTGAAACAAAAGAAGATTTTCAATATTTAAAGAATTGGGTTATTAAAATTCAACAAGAAAATAATTATAACTTACCTAAAATAGGCATGATGCTTGAAACAAAAAAGGCATTAAAAAATATTGAAGATTTTAAAGATGTAGATTTCATATCTATAGGAACCAATGACTTAACTAAAGAATTATATAACATAAATAGAAACGAAGAAACAGAATATAATACCTATATTGAAGATTTACTTAAGGAATTAAGAAAAGTAGCAATATTCGCCAAAAAGAATAATATCAGTTTATCGGTATGTGGTGAACTCGCATCAACAAAAGAGATAGCTTTAAGATTTTATGAAATAGGCATTAATTCATTATCAGTATCACCAGCCGCTATTAAGCATCTTAATTATGCCTACACCGAATTTGTCAACACGAAAAGAAAATTATTTGTTGTTGGTGATTCTACACTCGCAAAATTTAATGATGTTGCGTATTTATATCCAAGATATGGATATGCAGAATTTTTAAAAGATTATCTTAACGATAAGATTGAAGTAATCAATCTAGCATTATCAGGAAGAAGCGCTAAAAGCTATATGCTTGAAGATAATTATAATAAAGTATTTAATGAAATAAGACCTAAAGATTTCTTGTTGATTGGCTTTGGACATAACGATCAAAAAGATGATGATATAATTCGTTTCGCAAGAGCTGACAAGGATGAATTTTATCAAGGATCATTTACAAATATTTTGTATAATAATTACATAAAAAAAGCACTTGAAAAAAGAGCCACAGTTATTGTTTCAACTCCAATTTCAAGACTTGCAAAAGATAATGTTTACAAAGATTTAATCGTTCATGATACACCAAACGGAAATTACGAAAAAGCTATTTTAAGCCTTGAAGATAAATATGATTTATCAATCATTGATTTGACAAAACCCACAATGAAATTATATAAAAAATTAGGATATGAACAAGCTATATATCATCACGCAATAACTAAAGCCAAAAGCGAAAAAAATGGCTTGTTAATCCCAGAAATTTCATCTGTAGACAATACACATCTAAGTTATTATGGTGCTAAATATGTTGCCTATATGTTTATAAAAGAAAACATAAAAAAAGGTTCAGACTTGAAATTCTTTGTTAATAAAAAAATAACAAAACCTTCACCGGATGATATTAAAATAAATCCAGATTTTAAATTCATAAAATATACGGCACCCGACTTAAAAAAATATAATCCTACTGACAATTTAAAATCAGAAAAAGAAGATTATTATGGAACTATTTTTGGTGATGGAATAATACCAGCAAATGATGATAAAATTTATGCTAAATTTGATAGTGATAAAGCATTGGTTGGAAGCGAAAAGAAATATGGGAAAATCAATGCTTCTTCTACTGCGATTGCATTTTTATTTAAGAAGATTCCGCTTAATAAAAATGCTAGAGCTAAAGCACACATCAAAGTTTTAAAATATAGTGGCATCAAGCAATCAGGTTTTGGTCTAATGATAAGGGATGATTGTTATATAAATCAGATAGATAATCATTTTTTAGTATCATCAAATGAGATCGCATCAGGGTTAATAACATCTGATGCACAAACAAATATATTTTATTCTAAAGAAAATTTTTCTAACATTATTAAAGAACCCAATATAATAAAAGGCTTCTATAATGAAGGCGATGAAATATATGCTGAAATAACTAGAATTGGTCAGAGAATATCTTTGTTTTTGGAATATAAAAACAAAACATATAAAAAAGATTATTATGATTATGATTTAAAAGTAATAGATAATAAATTTTATTATATGGGATTGTTTGCTGCAAATAACACACTTATAGAATCAAAAGAATTTGAAATTGAAATATTAGAAGATGCTAAAGAAGCATAAAAGGGGCTGTTAAGTGTTAAACTCAAATGTTTAATTTCTTAACAGCCACTTTTTCGTATTTATAGAAAGTGCATTCAATAAATTATTTTTTAACTGATTTAACAAACGAGTTTTTATCATCAAACACAAAAGCGTATAAGAATATTTTTTTACATTCTCTCTTTACTAATTCTTGATAATAATTATGATTTTCTATTTGTTTTATTGCCGAAGTCGCACTTTGAGAGATTTTGTTTTTAGAGACAACGCCCTTTAATTTTTTTAATTCAATTATAATCCCAAGTTTATTTTTTTCTTTTGGTGATAACATTATATCACTTCTTCCGTTTCTACCAACAACTTCGCTTTTTACTAAGTAATCACCAAAAAGGATTGCCATAATACCGGTTATTAGTGTTTGGTATTCTTTTTCATTATTTAAATCAAAACAAGAGAAAGATGAAGAAATCATGTCAGTTAAGATATTTTGAATTTTTTGGTCATTGCAATCCTCAATTGCTATTCTAAAATCATTAGCTAGTTTTAAAAAATTAGTGTTTGATACTTTAGATATTATTTCTCTTTCAAAAACGGTTGTAATCTCTAAATTTGGTAGTGAAACATAATATTTGTTTGGAAGTTCAAACAACTTTGCTTTAAGGTAACCAGCGTGGACGAGTAGTGATAATAAAATATCAATATCAGAATATAGATCATCAAAAGATATTCCATTATAAAACAAAAAAACTTTATTACCATTTATATAATCATTTAAATCATCAATTAAAACAACATCATTTTTTAAAATACTTGTTATTGCAAAATTAGAACCTGTATTATTCCAATAAGTCATTAAAACTCTATGATTAACGAAATTTAAGATTGACCATAGATTGAATATTTCTGTTGAATTACCATAACCACCATACCATAATTTTAATTCATCTAAACTTGTATTAATATTAAAGTCATTAAGAATTTGATTAACTTCTTCGGTTGTGAAACCAAAATATTTAGAAAAAGATTCGTCCATAACAGTATATATTGATGTATTATTTAATTCAGAAAATATCGATTCTTTGCTTATTTCAAAAACACCAGTCAAAACAGAAAAGAGCAAATTCCCATTACTTTTGAGCGCGGAAGAATATAGTTTTCTAAAAAAATTTATTACTTCATCAAAAAAACCCTTTTGAAATGCAACATTAAGGGGAGTGTCATATTCATCAATCAATATTACCACAGGTTTTTGATAATATTGATATAAATAATCAGATAAATTCTTAATTGCAGTTGAATAATAATTTAATTCCAAACTTTTTTTATTTGAAATGGATAAATATGTTTCTTTATCTATTTCATACTGAAAGTTGTAATTCAATAATTCTGGAAAAGATTTATATACCCTTGATAATTCGTTAATTATGTCCTGTATAAATTCTTTGAGGTTATTACTTGAAATATCTTTCATATTCAAATGAATTACAGGGAATTTATTGATATATTCTTGATAATCAAAATCGCAATTACAAATTTTTTTATCTTTAAAAGCGAAAAGATAATCCCCTTTGTTTGAAAAGAAATAATCAAGCATAGATAAATTTAAAGTCTTTCCAAATCTTCTTGGCTTGGTAAAAAGAACGGTTTGATACTTACATTTATGGACAAAATCTTTGATTAAAAGTGTCTTATCAACATAATAATTATTAATCGCTTGAATGAAATTATCGACTCCAATATTTAAATTTTCCATAATTTGGCCTCCTACCCTAATATTTTAAACCCTAAACTTTTCACCTTTTATATAACTAAAAAATAAAGAGCCAAATTAAAGGCCCTTATTAAGTAAATCAATATATGATATTAAACTATCCTCACTTAAATCTAATTCGGTGAGGATTTTCTTTTGTTTTCCTGTTAATGCGTATTTTCTTACATATACATCATTAATCTTTGTTACTTCAATTTTAGATATTTCTTTAAATACTGTTACTAATGTTTCACTAGAATTTTCTCTCAAATATTTTTTAAGTTTATTTGAGATGCTTGATTTTATTATTGATGTAATAAAAGTTAAAAATGTTTTGACTTTTATTTTTGTATCACTATGAACTCTGAATTTATTCATTTTAATATAAGATTTAATATCTCTAAATGTTTTTTCAACTATATCTCTTTTTCTATATTCATCAATAGTATATTCTGTATCTAATCTATCTTTAGTAACTATAGCGAAGAAACCGCAAAAATCCATTTCTTCTTGAATCGTCTGATTATTTACTTCATATTTTTCAATATAGCCTTCATCATTTTCTTCGAATGTAAAATATTTCTTATAAGGCTTTAAATCACTAATTTTTTGTTTCTTTTCAGAAAGTTCTTTTTTTAAGCATTCTTCATAATATGCCAAATTAGAAGCCAAAAGTTTTCTTTCGATACTAGCTTTATCATCATCATAATATATATGTAGATATTTAACTTTTTTGTCATTAAATACATCTCTTTCAAGAGTAATACCATATAAGTTATGTGACGAAATAAAATATTTATACTTATTCCTTATTTTATTCATATTAGCTATTATTGAATTATGAATAACTTCAAGTGATGTTTTAGCCATTATTATGTATTTAAAGCCATTTTCTTCTAAATAATCAAGATTATTCTTTGAAAACATTCCTCTATCTAACACAAATGTTATCTTTTTATCGCTATACCCATAATTTTTGGCTTTATCTATCATAATTTTAGTCTGACTCATATCAGTGATTGAACCAGGATATAGTTCATAAAATAATGGCATTCCGTCATTATGATCTATAGCATATGATAAATTAATTTGTGGTAGTCCTTCATCATCTTTAGGTTTACCATATTCAGCTAGTGATGATTCTGATATACTGCTGTTCATATTAGTCCCATCAAAATCTACAAGTATTTCATTTTTATCTTGTTTAAGTTCATTCCAACTATTTAAAAATGATGAAATATTATCATCTGTAAGAGTGTTTAAAATTCTAGATATCTGGGAATCAGAATATATTTTATCACAATATGAATAGTATTCTCTAATAAAGTATTTGTAATGCTGAGTAATTGTGTTGTTTCCAAAGGTGTAATAATAAATCAAATCCTTAAATATAGTATTATTTTCCGGAATAATTAGTTCAAGTAAATTAGAAATGCCTAATTTAGTCAATTGAGTATCAAATAACATCATAGCACCAATTTTTATACAATCAGAAAATTCTGGAGCTTCTACTATATATTCTTCAGGATAATCATAATATTTGAAATAATTATCATTAGGATACATTTTGGTTTTATCATATTTTTTACCTATGCATGTTCTTTTTTCTGTATTATATCTTTTATCAGGATGATAAACAGATTCAGTGACATGATATATATAAATATTCCCGTTTTGTGGTTTTTCCTTGGTATTTTTTGGGATAGTAACAAGTGTATTTCTTAACATAATAGCGCCCCCTTTGTTTAGTTATATTATACTACTAAACAAACAAAAAAGCAATAAGAAAAAACAAAATAAAACCAGTAAATTTCGGGTGATTATAGCCCAATTTACTGGTTTAAATATAATTTTGTGTTGTTAGTTATATAACTTGTGAAAAGTTAAGGTTAAACAATAAAAAGTAATAAGTCAAGCGATTTCCACACTGTTTCCATATGCTTTCCATAGATTTCCGCATGTTTTCCATAGATTTCCATATATTTTCCATAACGAATCAATTAAAATTAGCAAAAGTTTTGCAAACGATAAAAAGGATAATTCTCATAAAGATTTGATGCAGCCATTAGGTATTATTTTTGAAAAATTTAATGACTATAAAGATAGTTCTTTCTATATTTCTAGTTTTGTTACTAAAATTATCTCTAAACAAACTGAATATTTAATTAAGGATAAAGTCAACAAAGAGAATAAAAAAATTTTCTATGGATGACTTGATTGATTTTATTGATGATTCTAATAAAAGAAATAAATGGGGCTTGATAGCCCCATTGAAATATCTAATTATTAGTCATTTTCATTTAAATGTTTAATTAATAATTCGATATATTTTTCATTTTCTTCATAATATGTTCTATGTCTTGCGTTTTGAAATATATACCAACTCTTTTTAGTGTTAAGGTGGTCATATATTTCTTTATTTTGATATGGTGTTGATTCATCATTGCCACCATTTAAAATAAGGACAGGAATGTGGATATTTTTAAGTTTATCTAAATATTCATAATCCTTAAGTGTTCCTGTTGGATTATATTCACATTCGCCCCAAGCTGTAATATATGATTCAGCTGAAGAAGGTCTTTTTCTTGTTAAGCATTCTGGAAAATCATCGTTATATTTAGTATCAAAGACAAACATATTAGTATATTTTTCGTCAGCATTTTTAAATTTTTCATCATCAAATTTATTATTTTTTATCGCATCAAATATAATTTTTTGGTCTTCTTCCTTCATTAATTTAATAAGTCTTCGACATTCGCTTTTCCATAATTTTACTGAAGCTAATGTCGATGATAAGGTTAATGATTTAACATTTTTTCTTTCATAATCACACATATAAATTATTTCAAGCATACCACCCCATGAATGACCAAGAAGATGATATTTTTTTATATTTAATTTTTCAATTAAATTTTCTAATTCTTTAACCCACGTATCTTTGTTCCATAGTTCAGGATGATTATCTTCAATTATACTTTTACCACAACCGAGTTGATCATACATAATTATTGGTCTTTCATCTATATCTGATAATTTATCTAAAAGTTCAAATGAATTATGTGTTGATCCAGGTCCTCCATGTAGCATAATAAGCGGTGTTTTATTATATTCTTTACCTACGATTCTTACGTAAGTTTTATAATTTAAAAAGTCGATATATAATTCTTCAATTTTCATTTATTTAACCTACAAAATCATTCGTTTTCAATTATATTTATAGCTATTAAATGGATGTTGCTGTCAAATGTAATATAATATATATTTCCGGCATTTATTGTTACCTCATTTTTGGTTATAGCTGATGTTGATGGTGCTATTATTGTTAATATACTATCGCCTGTTACTGATGATGTTCTTAAATAACCATATCTTGCATTACCATTACTACCTGTCCTTACATATATTTCAATATTATATGTTTTATTTACCTCAAAGCCTGTCATATCTATTTTGATATATCTACCGCTATTATCAGTTTTACCTCCTGATTTAAGGAAATTGTTTGCAGTAACATCAACACCATTTGCGTCTTTATAACTAACGGATGCAGTATTATCTGGTGAACCAACTTCAAATGCCCTATTTTCAGATGAAACCACAGTTAAATAATCATAAGTTCTATTTGATGTGATTTTATATTTGTCATTTACCAAAGAATCATATGTTATATCACTAAAATCAAAACTTCTTTTGTATAATTTATTTTCTTCAGTCTCATCACCATTATCACTGTTATTTGTAGGAAGAAGAGGACCAAGTATAGTTTTGGCTCCTGCATATTTTACACAGTCGTCTTTAGCAACTTCAGCAGTAGTCATGTATTCAACATTTGATTTTTTATTTAGAGTATCATAATAGAATATAGCTGAATTTGTATCAAATGTTTGACCAAATACATTTTCGTTTTTTACAACCTCATCTCTTGATGTTACAATTGTTGCCCCATCACTTCCTGTATAACTTAAATATTTAGAACAATTCAAATAAATATTATTGTATGATTTTATTGCGGCAGTAAGTATATTTCTGCTTGCTACAATAAAGGTTGATTTTATATTTTCAAAATAACAATTTTCTATAAAAGCATAAGCCCCTGCATAAATTTGCATATTATTACCGGTAGATGCATAATAATAATTATTATACATATGCATATTGGCTTCTCTTGCGAAAGGTAGCCTTGCTTGATTTTGTTCATAATAATTATGATGGAATGTAAATGCGGCACTCATTTGTGTATCAGAACCACCTACAAGCCCGGTTTTATGATTTTTATAATAATGATTATATGATATTGTTACATAAGCAACTCTTTTGAAATCTGTTGCCCCATCACCATCGTGTTTGTCCTGTTCCTGGCATACATCCCAATAATTTATTCCTTTATTGAATGTATTATTATGAACCCAAACCCTTTTTGATATAAATGATGACATATTTGTTAATTCTGAATCGCTTCCTGAACCTTCAAAGGAACAGGCATCTTCAGTGTAATCGCTAAAAGTTAAATTTCTTATTTCAATTGATTCAAAATCACCCTTCCATGTAAAGCCCCATTGGAATATTTTTGCGTCATCGCCTATTCCTTCCACAGTTACATTTTTTGCCCCTGTTATATCAAGCATATTGTAATATGAGTCAAATTCATTTTTGCTTGAATCATATTTTATTCTATTGGTTAAGCCATTAAGTTTAGTATAATTTTCCACATTTAAAGTATTAAATCCACCCTCTATTATTTCTTCTTCTGTATAATTTTTAAGTTCTAAATAAGAACCATTTGCCCCAAGTATGGTTGTAGATGTTGCAGTATTATATGCTGAAACACTAAGTGGATTCCATGTGGCTGCTGAGATTTGACCAACAATTCTTATAACAAGTGGGTTGCTAGAATTTCTTTGCGCCTGAAGTATAGCTGATAGTCCAGTATATTTTTTATTTTTGATTGTTGCTGTAACGGTGTTTTTGTTATTTTCGTTCACATATACAACTAAGGCTCCAGATTTTAATGTTCCATCATCATTATAAGCACCAACACCACTCGTATAATTGAAATGAGCATATCCTGATCTATCATATTTGCTTACTTCGATATTTGATAAACTTCCTACAATATCGTTATCATAATAAATATTTAAATCATAATAGCCAGTTTTTATACCGACAATATCAAACCTGAAATAATCATCATATTCTCTTAATAATTCTGAATCTAAAGTTTTATAAGATGTAGAAGAAGCATTTTTATATTTAATCAAATAATCAATTAAAGATGTATTTGGAAGAGGAATAAATGATACATAAATCCCCTCATTATAGCCGGAATAATCTGTTATAGAAACTATTTTCTCATCCCATTTAGCATATAAAGTAATATCTGATGTTATTAATTCATTATTCCATATTTCAGTATATTTTTGATCCTTATACCACCCTAAGAATGTTAAATCATTTTTTGTTGGTGTTGGTAACGATAATTCATCACCATCATTTAATGTTATTGTTGTTGGTGATACATTACCACCAACAGGATTTAATGTAATAACATATGTTTTTATTTCCCATTTGGCATAAATTTTTGTATCTTCTGTAATAGGCTTACTAAAATCAAATATATTATCAAAATTTGTACTATCATACCAGTTAATAAAGTTATATCCTTCTTTAGTAGGATCTTCTGGTCTTGTTATTACATCATTGTAATTATAAGTTTCAGTTTTTATATTTTCTTCACCTAAAAAATAAGTTACAGTAAGGACCACACTAGAAGTAATAGATGAAATATCTGTTGATGGTGTGGAGGATTCTATAACAGTAGTTGGGCTTGTTATCGTTTTATCACTTGTTTCTAATGTGCTAGTATTTGAATTTTTAATCATATTACAGCCCGAAAGAAAAACAAGTATAGAAAAAAATGCACATATGAATAATTTCTTTTTCATTTTACTGATACCCTCCAACATATTATGATATATTTAAAAATATATTATAACAAACAATAATTATTGTAAAGGAGAAAACAATTTTCATCAATTTTGAGTCAAACACTAGAAAAAAATAAAACTTATTTGTAAAATATATTAGAGGTATTAAATTCATGTTTGAAAAATTAACAAGAAAAAAAGTTTTTCGTGATCCATTATATGGTTATATTGAAGTAGAATATAAGCTAATAAGCGATTTGATTGATTCAAAAGAGGTTCAAAGATTAAGAAGAATAAGACAATTAAGCGGTGTATCAATGGTATTTCAGACCGCTGAACATTCAAGATTTACTCATTCCCTGGGTGCTTATATGATGGCTAAAATTGCAACTGAAAGCATTGAAGGAGCGGATAATTTATCTGAATATGAAAAATTATTATTTATGACTACAGCACTTCTTCATGATATTGGTCATGGCCCATATTCCCACGCATTTGAAGATGTAATCGGTATTGAACATGAAATAATGACAGAAAAGATAATATTATCTAAAGATAGTGAAGTAAATAATATTTTGTCATCTTATAGCGAAAATTTGCCATATGATGTAGCCTCAATAATCACACATAAATCTAATTACCCTTTAATTGAAAAATTGATATCATCATCAGTTGATGTAGATAGACTTGATTATTTAAGAAGAGATGCATATTTTACAGGCGCTATTTATGGACAAATAGATTATATAAGAATATTCAGAAGTATGAAAATAGAAAATAACAATATATTATTTAGAGCCTCAGGAGTTAATTCTATTGAATCATACATAATGAGTAGATATCATATGTATTTTCAGGTATATTATCATCCTGTTGCTAGATCATATGAATATTTACTTGAAAACATATTCAAAAGAATAATTGATTTAAAAGAAGAAGGAAGATCATTAACTAACGCCAATTATTTCTTTAATGTGTTAAAAAACAAAGATGATATAACATCATATATAGAGCTTGATGATGCATATGTTAACGGGCTTATAAAGCAATATACAAAATCAAAAGATCAAATATTAAATAAATTATCCAATTCATTCATTCATAGAAATTTATATGAATGTATTGATATGGCTACAGAGCCAGATGAAAAGATGATTGAAGATATTAAAAATTCTTATACAGAAGAAGAAAGAAAATATTACTTTTTGGAATCAAAAATAAGCGGTGCTGCTTATTTTAAAACAAATAAAACTGATATAAATGATATCAAAATACTGCTTCCAAACGGGAATGTAAAATCACTTGAAGATTATTCTCCGATAGTCAAAGGGTTAATTAGATCAAGTGTTAGAATAGTAGAAAGAATACATTATTTAAAAAATGAATAGTATTATTGTTGTTGAAGGATATCATGATGCATCAAGGATAAAAGAAATTTATAAAGATGCAAATATTATAATTACAGATGGATCAAAAATAAAAAAAGAAACAATCGATAATTTAAAAGAATTATCTAAATCAAATAAAATAATTGTGTTTACTGATCCTGATTATCCAGGTATAAGAATAAGACATATAATAGAAGAAAATATAAGCTGTGTATATCACGCGTTTTTAGATAAAGATAAATGTATATCAAAAAATAAGAAAAAAGTAGGGGTTGAGCACGCAAATATAGAAGATATCAAGAGTGCTTTAAATATGGTTTATGAAACCGAAAAAAGAGGGAATTTAACATTAAATGATTTATATGAATTAGGACTTGTTGCCTCTACCAATAGTAGCTATTTAAGAAATGAAATATCTAAGCATTATAATATAGGGACAAATAATGCCAAGACATTTTTAAATAGAATAAATTCATTTAATATTTCTAAAGAGGAATTAGGAAAAATAACATGCAAAATAAAAGAAGAAGGTTTAAAGATTTAGTTATACCTAAAAAAAGATTTGGTCAAAATTTTTTAATTGATAACAATGTAATTGAAAATATAATAAACAGTGCCGAATTAGATAAAAACACTCTTGTAATTGAAATCGGGCCAGGACTTGGGGCTATAACAAGAGGGTTATGCGAAGATGGTGGTTTTGTATTATCTTATGAAATTGATTATTCAATCCTACCTTATCTAAAAGAAAACACCAAAGAATATGATAATATTAAAATAATCAATCAAGATATTTTAAAATCAGACATATTATCTGATATCGAAAACATCGATTTTAAATATGATAAAATATATGTAGTAGCTAATCTTCCATATTATATAACTACACCGATTATTTTAAAGTTATTAGAATCAAAGATAGATATTAAAAGATATATATTTATGATTCAGCTTGAAGTAGCTAACAGAATCTGTGGAAATCCAAAAACTAAAGATTATAATGATTTAAGTATTTTAATCGGTTATAAAGCTAAAGCCACAAAACTGTTTGAAGTTAAAAATACTTCATTTTTTCCAGCACCAAAAGTATCTTCCGCAGTTATAAAATTAGACACATATGAAAAATTACCATATAAAGCTACAAATGAAGAGATATTTTATAAAATAATAAAAGAATCATTTGAAAAAAGAAGAAAAACATTTTATAACAATTTAAATAGTTATTATGATGATGAAACAATTAATAATTTATATGATGAATTTAAATTAAATCCTAATATAAGGGCAGAAGAATTATCTATACAAGATTTTGTCAATATTGCTAATTATTTAAACGAAAATGACAGGTTAGTAATTTATGCTCATTCAAAAATAAATCTTGCACTTGAGGTTATGGATTTAAAAGATAATTACCATATGGTTAATAATCTGATGATTCCGATAACCTTATATGATAAATTGTCATTTGAAAAAAGTGATGAAATAATACTTCTAGATAATAATATAAAAGATAATATTATTATTAAAGCAGCCAAGCTTTTTATCGAACACTTTAAGATAAATGGAGGAGTAAAAATTAAATTAGAAAAAAACATTCCTATTGCGGCAGGGCTTGCAGGAGGAAGCACTGATGGGGCTGCAGTATTAAAGGGTTTGAATAAATTATATAACGTTAGTGCTAGTAGTGATGAATTAAAAAAATTAGCAGAAAAACTCGGAAGTGATGTGCCTTTTTTTATTGATGAGGAAGTAGCGTTATGCACAAATAGAGGGGAAAAAATTAATCCTCTTAATATTAAAGTAAAACCAATTAAGTTATTACTTATAAAACCAATTTCTTCTTTATCAACAAAAGAAGTATATGAAAATTATAATTATGATGGCGTATCAAAAAAAGAAAAAATCGATAATATAATTGATTCTTTAAAAAATAATGATATTGATAAATTAAAACAAAATATCTTTAATGATTTAACAGTACCAGCGCTTAAACTAAATAAAGAATTAAAAATATTATATAATAATTTAAAAAAAGAATATGATGTTTATTTAAGTGGTAGTGGTCCAACACTTTTTATCATCAATCCTAAAGATAGTTCAGTAAAAAAAATAGAAGAAAAATATAAAGATTTATTTGTTTATCTTTGTTATACAAAATAATAGCGAGTGAATTTCACTCGCTAATTTTTATATTCAATTTTAATATTGTTGTTTTTGTATTTTATATTCGCTAAGGAGCCACAAATTATTGGCATTGATGGCTTTAGATGACCGAATGGAGCATTAAATAAAATTGGCTTATTAAAAGGAGAAAGTACATGCAAGTATGCATCTTTTATGCTGATTCCGAAAGACTCATCATAAAAATTTAAATTTCTTCCGATAACGAACGCTTTAACATTATCAAACCAGCCTGTATATTTAAGGTTAACTAATGATCTTATAACAGAAATTGAATTTAAATCACATGCTTCAAAAAAGAATATTACACCTTCATTCTTGTGCTTTTCTATATATTCTTTTGTATGATCAAATTTAGTACCTGCAATACCCGTAAGACAGTCTAGACAACCGCCTATTAAATATCCTTCTTCTTCATCAAAATGAAATGATTCAACTACTGATTTTCTGTCAAAGCGATAAGAAGCTAAAGGGTTTTCGACATCATATTCTTCATATTGCCATTTCCTATAGCCCGTAAACTTCTTTTCACCTTTTAAAATATTCAATGTATCAAGCGCTGAATATGATAAATCAAAATAGCTTGGCGCGTTTGATCCATATATAGTTTTTTGGTCAAGCATTGTAGTGATAGTATATGTAAGATTTGTATTATCAGAAAACCCAACAAACCATTTTGGATTATCTTTTATTACATTAAAATTTATGTGTTCTAATATTTCAACCATCAGTTCTCCGCCACCAACAGAGATAATCGCCTTAGCATCACTTTTATAGGCATCCATTATTTCTTTAGCACGAGATCTCGGGGTATTAGATGCGACAAGACCTTTTGATTTATATATATTTTTTCCTTCAATTATATCATAACCGAGTTCTTTTAGTTTGATTATTGAAGCATCAAGCCTTTCTTTATAAGGGCTTGTTGTACAGCCAAATGACGGTGCTACTAAATATATTTTATCTTTTTCTTTTAAATATTCCATTTTAAACCTCTTTTTTTAATTTTAAAACGATATATTATCTTTTTCAAGAAAAAGATTAATTGTTGAAAAATCAAATAAAATATCTTATAATTCTATAAATCAATTTAAAACTTTAAAATAAACTGGAGATTTAATATGGTAAAAATATTAGTTGATTCTACTCAGGATTTAACCCCTGAATTATTAAAAAAATTGGATGTTGAAGTTGTTCCTCTTTATGTTAATTTTGGTGATGAAAGTTTTAAGGACGGAATAGATATAACTACAAAAAAATTATATGAAGAAGTAGAAAAAAGAAAAATGCTTCCTAAGACAGCAGCTGTAACGGTAGGCGATTTTATAGAGGTGTTCACAAAATATGTTAACGAAGGCTATGAAGTAGTATTTACTGGTATTTCTAAAGAGATGTCAAGCACATATTCAAATGCAGTAGTTGCAGCAAAAGAAGTAAATCCTGAAAAAATATTTATTGCTGATTCAAAAAATTTATCTACTGGCATAGGACTTTTGGTTTTAAAAGCCTGTAAGGATAGAGATAATGGTTTATCTGCAAAACAAATTAAAGAAAACATTGAAAAGAATGCTTCAAAAGTTCTAAGTCAGTTTGCGATTGAAAGAATGGATTATCTTTATAAGGGTGGAAGATGCTCATCCATCGCACTTATAGCAGGAACAATTTTAAAAATTAAGCCAATTATTCAGGTCAGAGGCGGAAAGATGAGTGTTCAACAAAAGCCAATTGGTAAAATAGAGAGAGCTTTAGATAGAATGCTTGATCAGATAATTAAAGATAAGGATAGATTAGATTTGGATCATATCCTTGTTACACATGCAGAAGCACAGGAATCAAGAGATTATCTTTTACCTAAATTAAAAGAACACTTCCCTGGTGTAGATATTATTGTCACTGAAGCAGGATGTGTTATTTCTTCACATTGTGGCAAAGGAACAATAGGAATTTTATATATGGTAAAATAAAAATATGAGGTGGTGTGAATAATGTTTAAATTTTTTGTATATAACAAAAATAATTTAATGATTCACACCATTTTATTTTTGATTATTCTTTTTTCTTCATCACTTATTACTTATTTTTTATCTTTTTATGATGTTGAAAATGACGTTTTTAATAAGACGTTTAGAATTATAGGTATTATTACGGAAATTTATTTTGCATATATAGTTATAGGATATTTATTCATATTCATAAGATTTTTAATAAGAAGCAAAACAGATAAAAAACTAAAAAATCAATTAAAAGAAGAAAAAACATTTAAATTAATAATCTCAAATTCAGTTGGGGCAGGATATGCATTCGCTTTAGGAATTATATCACATAATATGCTTTATTTTAATAAATCGATTTTCTTTTTATTTTTAGAAATAATTTATATTTCAACAGCTTTAATAAAAATATATCTTGTTTCATCAGTTACAGAATTTAAAAAAAGAGAAAAAAAGATTGATTATTATATTTTGGCATATTCAGTTTCTGTAGCATTATCATTGCTTGCCTGTTCAATATTTGTTTATTTGAAGTTAGGAACCTTTACGAAAAACGCATCACTTATTGTTTTGTTTGCGATATATACATTATATGCATTAATAAGTGCGATAGTTTCACTTGTCAAGGCGTTTAAGGATGATAAAGAAATAAGAATGCGATTTTTTTTGGTAAAAATTGTTTCTGTGTTATTTTCTTTATACACACTTATAGTTTCAATTGTTAATATGATAGATAAAAAGGAAGAATTATTTCAGCGTGTTACACTTATTCTTGGTGTAATTATTTCAGCAATAATGTTGGTTGAAGGAATTATAATTTTTATTTCAGATTAAATATATCTGATAAAAATCCTTTTTCGGTATAGGGTATTCGGTATAATATATTATTTTTTTGTTATGTATTATCGCTATGGTATATACTATAGATATAACAAATATAATTTTTGTATTACTCGATACACCGACAAATTTTTCCAAATAATCAATTTTTTGCTTATAAAAATCTAAGGTCTTTTCAACTAAAATTATTTAGTTTTAAATTTTTATAACTTACTTTCAGAAAATTTTTCATTATGAGAATTTATTTTTTCCTTTATTTCATTTATTTCATCTAAAATCGAATTAAATGTATTTTTATCAACATATGTTTCTTTGATTAATTTCATATCATCTAAAAGAGCATTTGTATGTTGATCTCTTTCACAATCTTTTTTATACATTTCATCTATTTGATTTTGAAGTTTTTGTTGATTAGTTAATAGATGCTCTATAAGACCCTTTAGAAGATCAAAATTGTAACTTAGATTAAATAATGAATTTAAATCTATATCTTTTATTATTTTTATTTTTTCCGAAGTTAATTCAGATGAAATTCTATGAGGGCTGTTATTCATTTAATTTTATTAATATTCATTATTAAGAATTAAAATATATCTCTTT
>CAKZZJ010000180.1 GCA_937885165.1 uncultured Caryophanales bacterium | reverse complement strand
GCCTGAACCTCAAGTCTAGCTTTTTCCTCTTCATCCTTGATGTATAAAGCGATTTCTGTTTTCATGCTTTCCTTTACTTCATCAAAAATGATTTTTCTTGCTTCTTCCTTTGTTAAATTAGCTATTTCAATTAGCTTTTCTTCCTGAAGTCGTAAGGTCTCGTTAATCTTATTATTTTGTTCTTCTAATTCTAATTTTTTCTCATCAATTTTAACTTTTTCAGCATTTAATAATTCTTCTCTATGATCTAAACTATTACTACGTCTATCTAGATTATCTTCACGCAAATCGAGTTTGTTTTCAAGATCAACTACGGTTTTCTTTCTTTCTTTGATATCTAGATCAGCTTCTTGTTTAAGTTTAGCTATTTCTTCTTTTGCTTCATTAATTGATTCTTTTTTCTTTAATTCGGCTGCTTCATCAGCACTGGCAAGCCTTTTTTCAGCTTCAGATAATTTCTCTTGAGCCTCAGCTAAAGTTTTTTGAGCTTCTTCTTTAGCATTAGATAGTTTACCTTGTGACAATTTGAATTTGATTAAAAAACCAACTCCAAATCCAATAAGTAAACCCAAAATAATAAGGACTATCCATACGGCTACATGTACTTCTAGTATAACCATAAATCCTCCTTATTAAATTTTCTTTCAAAACCATTTTTCATTATACTTTTTTTTGGGAGTTTAGTCAACCAAAGAACAAATTATTTTTTTTAAAATTCAACTTGAAAAAAAATTTTTTATGGTGTTTACAACATTTTTCTATCATTTTATTTGAATATTTGTTATAATATTATAAGATTTGAGGTATGATTATGAAAAATAAAGAAAACGAGAATAAAAAAAATAAAAAACACATAATCGGAAGAAATCCATTAACAATACTTATATTTACCTTAGGCGCTGTAGTATTATTCTTTTTAATATATATTCCTTATTCATATATATCAACTAGATTAAAAGCTTCCCCTACTCCTTTTGTAACTAACGTTACATCAACAATGAAAACTAATGTAGGAGTAACTGATACTTCTACATCATCTACTACTACAGCAAAATCAACTAAAATCTTGACAGAAATGACTGATGAGGCCATAACAATGAAAGGCAAAGATTTTGATGTTCTTGACATTAATTTTTATGCCCAAACTTATGATCAAGCAAAAGGTAGTGCAACCTTCCACTGTGATTTAACATGGAATGCCAATACAACGGCATTAATACCAAATAAAGCGATGACTACATTATCAAGTTCATATACAACATATGTATATGTATGTTTATCAGCACCTTGGGTTTATGTAAATGATTCAGCATTTGCCGAATATTCATCATTACAGTATTTTACACTAAAAGCACCTGTATCTACTACAACAACTGATGATGATGGAAATGAAGTCACAACAACCCCTGAAAAAGGCGATACTTATACAAGAGAAAGTATATCAGTATCAGGTTTAGGTAATTTCCCATATAGAACTTCTTTGTGGACTGAAACTTTCCCTACTATCGTATGTGTAGACGCACCTACAGCTTATGTATATATTTATTTTAAATATAAAGATGATGATAATAATGAAGTTTCAAAAAGATATATATTAGAATATGAATATAATGATTACCATACAAACAGCACAGTTGGTGGAATTGAATATTAAAATTAGGGCTTGAAAAAGCCCTTTTTTTATGTAGAAAAAAAGCTCTTCACGAGAGCTTAAATTTATCCAATCATTTCGATTAAATAATTTTCATAACCGATTTCTTTTATTAGATTAAGATGTTCTTTTACCCAGTTATAGTGTTCCTGTTCATCAATTATGAATTTTTGGAACATATTTTTAGTTACATAATCATCATCAAACATAGCAAGTGCTCTACTCATAGCAGGAAGCGCTTCAGTGCTTTCTTTGCAGTCATATTCAAGCATTTCTTTAATATCAGTAATAACTGGATATTCTGATATTGCAACAACAGGAGTTTCTCCTAATTCAATTAATCTCTTGTTTACTTCTTTTGCTTCTTCCCATTCTTCATCAGATTCAGCCATAATCTTATCAGCTAATTTCTTAAAACCCCTATTAGAAAGTAGCTGTGCATGAATTGAATGTTGCTGGCTGTTTCCAAACCATCCTTTTGCAAATTCTTTTAATAATTCTACTTTAGTCATTTTCTTTTCCTCCTCTTTTCTGACTTTTTAGTAAA
Source organism: uncultured Caryophanales bacterium (assembly GCA_937885165.1). GTDB lineage: Bacteria > Bacillota_I > Bacilli_A > Acholeplasmatales > Anaeroplasmataceae > Anaeroplasma. The sequence continues at coordinate 4,897 of CAKZZJ010000180.1, read as the reverse complement.
TGAATTTATTTGCCCCAATTACCATTAAGTAATTTATATAATAGCTTAACATATGTTTCAAATTCTTCATTAGATAACCAGTGTTCTTCTCTTAAAGTTTTAGGAACATTTATAGCTTTTTTTCTAAGATTCATTCCTTCTTCTGTAAGCCTGATTATAATATTTCTTTTATCTTCTTTACTTTTTTCAATTTCTATGAATCCTTTTTTCTTTAAATTCGAAAGTAAATCAGTTAAAGTATTAGCTTTAAGATATAAAGATTTAACCAAATCTTTTTCATTTACTTCATTATGTTCCCAAAGTACCATCATAACAACATACTGGGTATATGTTAGATTTAATTCTTTTAAAAGGGGCTGATATCTTCTTATAATTTTATTAGCTACAGCATATGTGGGAAAACACACTTGATTGCTGAGCAATAATAATTCATTATCATCCATTTCTTTCACCTTCAAACAAATTATATCGTATCCGATATATTTTGTCAACATCATTTTTAATAATTTATTAAAATTAGATAAGCATAAAAAATTGAATTAATCAATTTATTCGAATGTCTTGACAAAAATGGGGGGGGTGTATAATAAAAAATAGGAGGAAGATAATATATGAAATATTGTGTAAAATGTGGTGCTGAATTAAATGATGATGCTTTTTTATGTCCGAAATGTGGTTGCCTTACAAATGATTATAGCCAAAATATACAAAGGGAATTAGCTAAATATGATGTAGATAAAAGGCCTATTAATAAAGGAGGTAATGAAAAAACAAGCAAGATAGAGAATTTATTTCAAATATTTAGCATGATTTCCATAACAACTTTTTCTATGGTATTCTTGTTTTTTCATGGATATTTTTATGGCAGGGCTTACATGGTTTTAATTTTTGGCATATTCTCGTTCATATCTGGTCTTTTAACATTTATTTTTGGATTAATTACCAAAAAAAGAAATATAGTGTTAAAAGCAATTAGTTATTTTGTTATTTCATGTGCGATTTTGTATGTAACAATTAGCAATTTTATATACTGGTGGTGGTGATTATTTAGTCATTATAAAATATAAAAGATTAGGCTAATTAAAATAGGAATTAATATAACAAAATTTTAAAATACACTAGAGATTATGACTATCGCTCTAGTGTTTTTGTTTTGCATAGTATAATTTTGACACCTATGAAATTGAAAAAAAGTTCTTATCGCCAACCGACAAGAACCTAAAAATTTTATTCTTTTATTTTATTTTTATCTTTTATAAATAGCGCTCTTATTGAATTTAATATCGCTAATATAAGTACACCGACATCACCAAATATTGCAACCCACATTGGAAGCTTGATTCCCTCAAAGGCTGGTAAATTAAATAATATTGCCAAGAATAATATTATTACCTTTACGCCTATAGATATCCAAATATTTTCATATACGATCCTTCTTGTCTTTTTAGCTATCTTAAGTGTTGTAGGTATGGCTTTTAAATTATCATTTAAGATAACTACATCAGATGCTTCTATCGCTGCATCTGAGCCTATTTGACCCATAGATGCCCCAACATCCGCCAAAGCCAGTACAGGTGCGTCATTTATACCATCGCCGACAAATAAGCATTTGCCATCACCTTTTTCGATAATTTCTTCAACCTTTTTAACTTTATCTTCAGGAAGCAAGGATGCATAATAATTTTTGATTTCAAGCTTATCGCATACACTTTTTACGTTCTTTTCTGAATCACCTGATAAAACATAGATGTTTTTATTCATCTTATGAAGTTCAGCTATATTTTCATAAGCTTCTTTCTTAATTGAATCTTCCAATACAATCGCACCGACATATTTATCATCTTTAGTTACATATAATATATTACCTGCATCATCAAATTTAGGATATTCGATATTATATTTATCAAGTAATTTAGTTGAAGCACAAAGATATCTAATATCATCTTTAATACCTTCCATACCATAACCTGCGATTTCTTTAATATCGAAATCATATCCATCAACTTCTTCTTTGGCAACAGCAACTGCAAGAGGGTGTGTTGATGCTTTTTCAAGACCTTTGGCAATTTTTAATGTTTCTTCTTTGTCACCATATATATTGGTTATTTCAAAAGATGCATGAGTAAGTGTGCCTGTTTTATCTAAAATTACATTATTTACAAGGGCTAAATCTTCAAGATTTACTCCACCCTTAATAATAATTTTATTTTTAGCATTGGCACCGATTCCTGCAAAATAAGTAAGTGGAACTGACACTACAAGAGCACAAGGGCAAGATACAACTAAACATGTTATAGCAACATATAGATAAGATGACCAAAGTGCACCGCTAAATTCAGTAGCTAAAGAGATAATAAGTGGCACGATAGTTGCGATTACCAAGGCTATTCCTACGACGATTGGGGTATAGACTTTAGCAAATTTGTTGATAAGCTTTTCTCTTTTGGCTTTACGCATTGTAGCATTTTCTACCATATCTAAAATCTTGGTTGCGGTAGAATCAAAATATTCATTTTTGACACTTAAATATAAAGGTTTATTTGTATTTACAGAACCTGATAGAACAACATCATTTTCTTTAACTAAAATATCTAATGGTTCTCCTGTTAAAGATGCAGTATTAATTATACCATCAGTAAGTGCATAAGAATCAACTGGTACCATTTCACCTGGCTTAACTAGTATCTCATCACCAATTTTAAGTGATTCAGGTGCTACTTCATCACCATTTTTCAAATAACATTTGTTGACTTTTAGATTGATAGTATCTAAAATGGCATTTTTACTTCTTTCTACAGCTATACCTTCAAATACTTCGCCAACCTGGAAGAAAATCATAACAGCTGATGCTTCACTATATTCTTTATCTCCAAATATTCTTAATAAGAATGCACCTGTTGATGCAATAAACATCAAGAAATCTTCATCTAAAAAACTACCAGATGGTATCTTTTTAATTGCTTTAATAATTACATCATAACCTGCGATTAAATAACTTACTACATATAAAGGCATATAAATCATTTCATTTGCAAATGTATCTTCAAGTACATGTTCTAAAATGATTGCAGCAGTCCAAAATACAATCGCAATTATGATTCTTATAGTTAATATTTTATTTTCTTTTGTCATAATATTATTTCCATATCTGGTTCTTCTTTTTTACATACTGCGATGACTTCATCAAGTTTCTTTTCATCATCAAGTTCTAATAATATTTTACCTGCAACAAATGACATTGTTGCATCAACACCTTTAATTTTATTTAATTTCTTTTCTAACTTCTGTGCACAGTTAGCACAACAAAGATTTCTAAATCTAATAATTTTTTCCATTTTACTCCCTCCATCTGAACAGTTGAACAACTATTCAACTATTATTATACATATTATTCTTGCCGTGTCAATACATATTTGCTTAATTTTAAATAAATTTTCTCATTTAAAAAGAAAAAGGTTCTTTCGAACCCTAATCAGATATTTTTTAAAATTTAATTGTTCTCGGCTTTTCAGTAAATGAATAAAATGTAGCAGTTGCTTCTTTAAAATACAATACTTCTGTATTGTCATCTTCTGCATCATACATTTTTTTAAGTGAAGGATAATTATCAAGCATATGTCTTTTGGCTTCAATTCTCTCATCTCTTTCCAATACACCCGATAATCTTACCCAATTGCCATCTTTAAATGCACATATTTCAGCATTTGGATTCTTTTCTAACTGCTTTGATACATCTTTAGCTTTACCAGTTTGGATATATAATTTATCTTCAAATATATCCACTGTACCAAAAGGTCTTACTTTTGGTTTATTATCTTCTATTGTCGCAAGATAATATACTCCAGCACCTTTTAAAAAATCATATACTTCTTTCACTTTTTCTCCCCCATTTCATTTAAATCTTTTTCGATTATTAAAATATTTTGTTCTTCCATCCTTAAATATTTAATATTTGTTGCGAACGAATTTACAATAAATAATCCTAATCCGCCTTCTTCAAAATCATCTAGATTATCACTCATTGTAGGTTCCTTTACATTCTTTAAAGGATTAAACTCTAGATCATTATCGATAAATGTTAAGATATAGCGGTTTTCTTTATCTTCATATTTTCCTTTAACAATAATTAAAGGATGGTTTATTCCTTTAAAGCCATATTTGACTTTATTGGAATATAATTCATCTATAATAATAGAGATTTTGGCATTTAGTTCATCAGATAATTTATTTTTCTTTATATGTTCACTTATTTTTTCAGTTACTGTAATAAGCCCTTTTGTTGATGGATTTTCACTTGATATTAGTGCAACATTAGAATACTCAAAGACAATCATTGTGATATCATCAAATTGTACATCTGAATATTTATCTAAATCACTTGATATACTTGATACAATTAATTCAGGTGATAAATTTGCATATTCTGTAAGTGATGAAAGTAATCTTTCTATACCAAATAAATTACCATCTATATCCTGTGCTTCTGTTACACCATCAGTATAGAAGAATAATTTATCGTTTTGATTAAGCATAAATTCTTCTGATTCATAATTAAAATCTTCAATTCCACCTAAAACGAAATTAGTTTTTGAATCAAGTTCAAAAGCTTTGCCATCCCTTATAACAACAAGTTTATTATGACCAGCATTTATATATTCCATTTTTCCTGAATTAAGATCAATTACTGCTAGAAAACAAGTTATAAATAAATTTTCTTTATTATTTTCGTAAAGAAGATTATTAGCTTCATAAAATACATCACTCAAAGTCTTTGAATAGATTATTTTTTCTTTGATAATAGCCTTGCCACGCATCATAAAAAGTGCTGCGGGAATGCCTTTTCCTGAAACATCAGCAATAACTATAGCTACCTTATTCTCGCAGCACTTTTTATGAT
>CAKZZJ010000179.1 GCA_937885165.1 uncultured Caryophanales bacterium | reverse complement strand
ACAAATAGATAAATTGGAACAAAAAAAAGTAAATAAAAATAATATTAATTTTGTTAATAACTTTGAAAAATTAGACTTAATCAAAGGAATAATAGATGATTTAGAAAGGGCTTGGGTTAATAAAACTCCGTTTGAAGAATTAAAACAAATTGCCAAAAATGATAAACCGATAATAGAAGATTTGGTAAGTGCTTTGGATAATAGATTAACAGAGGTAGAAAGTGTTATTAGAAGGTCATCAGTTAGAAACAATGAAATATATCTCAGTAACATGGGGGAAATTATTGCAAAACATATTACACATGAAGATGTTTTAAGTGCCGCAATGAAAAGGATACCTAAAGAGGAACTCCGTGCAATAGGTTTAATAGCGGAATATAATGCTCGCACAGCAAGCGATCTAAAAATAGCATTGGGTATGAGAAGATATCTAAAGAAAATGGGTTATAAAAATAGACCGTCTATTTTTAGAATATTTAAAGAAGTTGCTCTTGATAATTGGGTTTTAAAAAAGTTTGACCCGCTTCTCTCTCCTGATTATAAGTATAAAGGGTTAATAGAACATTTCCCTATTTTGCGTAACGGTAAATATGTAAATCCCAGATATACTATAAAAAGACTCCTCAGGGCAACCCCGTTGGTGGTAGTTGGTGTTGTGTTGACGGCAACAGCTATTAGTGAAATTAACAGTGATAATAGTTTTTCCAGTGATTCCCGCGGTCCAAGAAAAATGTCAGAACTTGCAAGTAAAATAAAAAGCGGTGAAGCATCGTTTATGGAATCAATGGTGTATTACAGTAATGATGCAAGTTCTTCCGAAGTTAATAAAAACCCGGAACATCTTATCAATGCAATCAACTTGAGTTTGGCAGTATCACAAGCGGAAAAAGATTTTGACTTCATAGCACAAGCTGTTCAAAATGAGTTGGGTAATGAATATGCCGAAGTTTCCGAAGAAGAAATTCAAAATACTTTTGATATGATGTATGATGCAACTCTTAAAAGGGTTGGGGAGGGTATAATATAGGCCCGAAAGACCTAATTTTGATTAGGTCTAAATTAAAACAAGTAATGGGTCTAAATTCACTTGTTAAACTAAAGGTAAAGGCTTAAAATTTTATTGGATGTAGGGCAAAATGCTCAAGGAGACTACTTATGAAAGAAAAAATGAAAAAGTGTTTGTGCTTAATGTTGAGTTGCGTGTTTGTTTTCTCAAATTGCGGTCAACTTTTTGCACAGACAGTGCCCACAGCGGCAGAACAACAGGCTATCAAAGCAAGAGCTACGGTACCTGAAGAACTTGTAACAAAACTCACGAAAGACATTGAATCTGTACAGCATAGTCTTAAGAATTTAGAATTTTATGCAAATAAAGTTCTTAAACAAAGCCAATTCGCCTCAGTAGAACCGTCTGTGTTGGAACATTACAACAAATATTTGAAAGAGGTGGAAGATTTATATACTTCCGTTGTTAACAGAACAGTTGCCTATAAACAATATTTGGCTTATCCATGGTCAGACGGATCAGGAGCGGCAAACACAATCATATCAAGGGCAGCCCGTCAATATGACTATCATGCACCTCGTTTAGTAGTACGTGATGTCGCGTTGGAAGAAGGGGCAGCTATTAAAGCGATAAGGGAAGAAATCGGTAAAGTCATAGATTTAGGTCCCAAAGGCGTAAATTATGCAGCCAATACCGCAAAAGTTGAAACACAAATGAAATCAACATTTAAATTTAATGGCGCAGTATAAGAAATAAGTTCTTCAATAGGAGCTTCTGATAAAATAAGTATTCTATTTTCTTTATCATTTAAAAATTTTTTTAAGGTATTAACTGCCGATGACTTTAAACCTTTTGGATTTTTAAATGTGCCATCAAAATCATAAATTAAAGTATACATAACTGCCTCTTTATAGAAATTATAAATTATTATAATTTATATTTCAATAAATTTTGCTTTAATAATTTAAAGATTTAGATTATAATTATAAGATGAGGTTTAATGATGTTTTTATTTACACTATGGGGAATTAACTTTGATTTTAAAATGTTAATAAGTTTCTTTATTGGTGTTGGTTTAGGTGTTGTTCTAGCCATTTTAATTTATCTAATTTTTGTATTATCATCATTAAAATCTAAAAAATTTATCATTAAAACTGAAAATGATGATTTAAAAATATCAGAAGTAAAAGAATTAATAGAGATTGCTAAAAATGAATTTAAAAATAAATCACTTAGAGGAGAGAGAACTAAGACTAAACAATTATCTCTTATTTTAAAAGATTTAATATACGCTATCGCATCAAGATATTATCCTAATAGTAAATATCCTCTTCTTGAAATATCAATAGATGAACTAATAATGTTATTTGGTTATGTAGAAAAAAGATTAAATGATATTTTAGATAAAAAAGGTTTGAGATACTTTAAAAGATTCAAATTATCTACATTATTTTATACTAAAAACACAACAGATAGAATTACTGATTCTAAAGTTTATGAAGTAGGTATGTATGTAAAAAAAGCTACATCTGTAGGCAAGAAGATTCTTAATGCGATAAATCCAATATGGTGGGTTAGAAAAGGAATAATCGATAATACTTTAAGTGTAGTATTAAATAAATTATATCTCATATTAATTGAGGTTGTAGGTGAAGAATCATATAAAATCTACAGTAAAAAATTTACTGATGATGATATTATTTTTGATGATTCATCAATTGATGAACTTATAGATGAAATAGCATCAGATTTTAATGATGCCAAAATAAAATTAGATGAAAATATCACAGATGAAACTTCTGAAATTATGGATTCAAATTATGAATTAAAGAAGAAGATATTTACATCAGAAGATATTAAAAATAATGATTATGAATCCATATTTGATGAATATGAGAGGCTAAAGGAGAAGATGGAAATTGAAGAAGAACAAGACAATTGAAATTGAAATCGATGAAGATGATTTTAAAATATATCAGGTTTATCGTCCAAAAGAACATGTAATGGGTAGAAATGCATTTTCCGGCGGCCCTGTTGCGAGTCCTTTTTTTGGATCTCAGGTTCTTGATAAGCAGACATATATCGATAATACCGGTACTGAAAATATTGATGAAAGACTTGATTTTGCAAGAAAAGAAGAAGATAAGCATATGTCAAGAGAAGACCTTATCAAAAAATATGGTACTGTATATTATGAATATCAAGTACTTAACAATAAGAAAATTGATGAAATTACTGGTTATGAGACAAAAACTGAAGTAAAAAGAAAGACAATTAATCATAAAGAAGTAGAAAAGAAAAAATCAAAAATATCATTTATTGAGACAATAGATGATATCAATAAGGAGATTATTGTTGAAGAAAAAGAACCTGTTAATGAAAACAAAAACGATATCATTAATGAAAATACTGATTTTGATGTAAAAATTACCCCGGAACATGAAGATATCATTAAGAATAATGATATTGATTCATTAGTAAAAAGAAAACAAGAAAATCTTCCTAAATTCATTTTTGAAGATGATCTTGATTTTAATGAAATAAAAGAAGATCAAGAAGATGATGTTATAGAAGAAATTAAGAATGATGAATTAGAAGATAGATTTAAAGGAAATGAAGCATTAGATGGTAAATCTAATGCAGCTATCAATAATAATGAAATTAGTTCAGATGATTTTAAAGTTGAAGATATTGAAACTATCAATGTTATAGAAAATAAGGTAGAAACTGATGAAGTAAATCTAGAAATTATACCGTATGATATACCTTATGATAATATTTTAGTTAAGACTAAAACTAAATTTGAAGAACATCCAATATGGCTTGAAGAAAAGAAAGATATAATTAATGATACACTAGTTTCATTTAATATAAGTGGTGAAGTAATCAATTATATAAAGGGGCCTTCATTTACATTGTATGAAATATTATTATCAAGCGGAGTTAATGTTAAAAAAGTAAATCAAATTACTGAAAACCTGCAGATGAATTTAAAATCTAAATCAATAAGAATTCTTACTCCGATTCCTGGAAGAAATACTGTTGGTGTAGAAGTTCCTAACGACAAACGTGATACAGTATTATTTAGTGAAATTATCGATGAAGATTTTATTAATGACGGGAAACCACTTAATGTATCATTAGGTAAAGATATTTATGGTAATAATGTTAGACAGGATATTACTGAAATGCCACATGCTATAATTGCTGGTGCGACTAAATCTGGTAAATCTGTATGTATCAATACTATTTTAATATCATTACTTTTAAAGAACTCACCAGATAATTTAAGATTGATATTAATCGATCCAAAGAAAGTAGAGCTTTCATTCTATCAAGAGATCCCTCATCTTGTTTGTCCTGTATTAGATAATGCAGAAGAAGCTACAGAAGCCTTAAAGTGGGCAGTAGAAGAGATGGAAAAGAGATTTGAAAGATTAGCTCAAGCCCGTGTAAAGAGTCTAGAAGATTACCAGAAAAAATGTGAAAAAAATCCAGAAATGGAGCCAATGCCATATATTGTAATAGTTATCGATGAATTTAATGATTTAATTATGCAGTGTAAAGATGAAGCAAATGAATGTATAATCAGACTTGCTCAAAAAGCAAGAGCTGCAGGTATCCACGTAATGCTTGCTACACAAAGACCTACAACAGATGTAGTAAATGGTACTATCAAATCTAATATTCCGTGTAGAATTGCTTTCAAAGTGGCTGATTTTACTAACTCAAGCGTAATACTTGATGAAGGTGGGGCTGAAACATTGCTTGGAAGAGGCGACATGCTTATTAAAAATAATGATGTACCACAAAGAGCCCAAGGTGCATATATTGCTGATGATGAGATTGAAAGTATCTGTAATTATATTTCTTCAAAATATCACAAAGAATTTATGTTTACTGATGCAGATTTAAGAAATAAAATCAATTCAAAGAATGCCACTACAACAGTTGGTGGTGGAAAAGATTTGATGGATGCAACTCCTGAATTATTATATGATATCGGTCAATTTTGCATTCAAACAAACAACTGTTCAATAAATGCGATACAGACTAATTTCAATTTAGGCTTCAATAGAGCCCATAGAATTGTAAATCAACTTCAGGAATTAGGTGTTGTATCAGAAAAGAATGGTAATAAACCAAGAGAAATATTGGTTGATACTTATGAACTTAGAAAAATATTAGAACTTGATTAGAGGTTTAATTATAATTAATGCGCAAAAAAAAGAAATACAAGGATTTTGAAAAGCCTATTAAAAAAGACAATTTCATGCTAAAAATTGCGATTACTGAAGTAATCTTTTTAGCTATGTTTATTTTTACATCTGCGCATTTACAAAGACTTCAAACTTATAACAATTTAGTTGGTAGCTTCGCATCAGTATTTAAATATGTAACAATAATCATATTTTTTGTATCCTTAGATTTTGTTGTTTTCTTTTATTCTATATTATCTATATGGATGATAGAAGGACAAATAATCAAAAGTAATTGGGTTATAAAAGCTTATAATATAGATAAAAAATATGATTTATTTATGTTTATATTTAAGATATTTTCAATTTTATTCTTTATAATGATATTTATTATTACACCATGTGCAGTTGATGGTGAATCTATGTCACCGACATTTCAGACTAATGATAGTGTAGTTACATTTAATTTATATTATGAACCTAAGGTTGATGATATTATTGTATTTGATGCGACAAAATATACAGATAAAGAAGATGAAAGATTCTTTATAAAAAGAATAAAAGCTGTACCAGGTGATATAATATCTTTTGATGCCCTTAATGATAAATGTTATGTAAATGGCAAATTAATAGAAGGTGTAAGTCTAATTCATTATCAATATTTTAGATTATCAATAGATTATGATTTAAAGCTTATTAACGATATATCTGAAACTATAGGAAAAAAAGAAATAAGTTTAATTGATGAATTATTTTCAAAAATAAGTCAGAGATATCAGTTTGTTGTTCCGGAAAATAGATTCCTTGTTTTAGGCGATAACATCAATAATTCATATGATTCAAGATATTTCGGCCTTATAGATAGTTCATCTATTTATGGCAAAGTATTTGTAAGAATTTATCCTAAATTTGAATTTTTTACTAGGTGATAATATGTCAGAAGAGAGAATTAATTGGTATCCTGGCCATATGGCCAAAGCTAAAAGAGAACTGATTAGTGAAATTAAACTAGTTGATTTAGTAATTGAACTTCTTGATGCAAGAATCCCTTATTCTTCAGCTAATCCTATGGTATCTGAAATTATTGGAAATAAGCCAAGGCTAATACTTCTTAATAAAGCGAGCCTTGCTGATCCTTTAGTTACCAAAGAATGGATAGATTATTATAAAAAGAACAATATAATCGCTTTAGATATTGATTCTATCAATAAATATAATTTCAATAAGATAGATAAATTTTCAAAATTAGCTTTAAAAGATGAATTTGAAAAAAGAAAAAAAAGAGGATTAAATGATACTTACATTAAAGCTTTAATTATCGGAATACCTAATGTCGGAAAATCAACATTAATCAATTCTTTATCCAATAAGAAAAAAGCTAATGTTGGTAATAAGCCAGGCGTTACAAAACAAATATCATGGATTAAGGCAACAGATACTCTTTATCTACTTGATACGCCAGGTATCTTATGGCCTAAATTTGAGCCTGATATTGGATATAATCTTGCAATATGCGGAGCGATAAAGGACGATATTTTAAATATCGAGGATGTTGTATTAAAGGCTTTAGATTTTATAAAAATCAATTATAAAGATGAACTTATAAAAAGATATAATTTAGATTATATAAAAGATAATAATATAGATATAATTAATGATATAGCTATAAAAAAAGGGATGCTTATTAAAGGTGGCAATATTGATTACAATAGAGCCATAAATTTAGTATTAAATGATATTAGATCACTTAAAATTGGGAGAATCAGTTATGAAAGATATGAAAGATATCTACAAAGTTGATAATGATTTACATGATTTAGGATTTCATAGTATTTGTGGCATTGATGAAGCAGGAAGAGGCCCTCTTGCTGGACCGTGTGTTGTTTGTGCCTGCATATTACCTGAATTTTTAAGGATAGATGATATCAACGATTCTAAACAATTAACAAAAGCTAAAAGAGAAGAATTATACAAAATAATTGTGAAAAACGCACTTGATTATAAAGTTGTTTTTGTAAGTGAAGAAGAAATTGATAAATATAATATCTTTACCGCAACCAAAATGGGAATGCTAAAAGCGATAAATGAATTAAAAATAAAACCTGATTATATAATTACTGATGCTATGCCACTTGGTGATTTAGATATTAAATATGAGGCTATGATACATGGTGATGCTAATTCACAAAGTGTTGCTGCAGCATCTATTATTGCTAAAGTAGTAAGAGATAATTATATGGATAAGATGGATATTAAATATCCAAATTATGGTTTTAGTCATAATAAAGGATATGGAACGAAAATGCATTTTGAGGCTCTAGAGAAATTAGGCCCATGCAAGATTCACAGAAAAACATATTATCCTGTATCAAAATATTATTCAAATTATAAACAAATGTCACTATTTGATGATGAAAATTAAGCACAAAAATGTGCTTATTTTTATTTTTTTAATCATAAATATAATAATGTTAGAATTAATAATCATCTACTACCATAAGATTTTTATGAATAATATAAAAGTATCTTAATATATTAAAAATTAATCACGTTGCAATCTATGATTCGAATATTATTTTTTCCATTATATCC
>CAKZZJ010000178.1 GCA_937885165.1 uncultured Caryophanales bacterium | reverse complement strand
TTGATCATATCTTGGTTGAGTAGATTCAACTGTTGCAGCAGAATCTGTGTAATATTTACCATTTACAGCTAGTAAAGAAGTGTCGATTGCCTCCCAACTAAATGTTGAAACTTTATCTTCTTACTGTTGTTCTTGTTGAGCATCAGAATCACTATAAACTAGTTTAACACCAAATAGTGTTAATCTGTTTGAAGAAATACTAACCACATATTTTTGGTCAGCTACAGCATTAAAAGTATAAGCATAAGCAACATTATTTTTCTTATTGCCAGTAGGTCCAACCTCAGTACCATCTAACTTTAAATTGCCTGCTTTTTCTTTGACATCGGTAGAAGTAAAGTCACTATCTGTTGAAGTGAAATATACTGTTACTTTCCCAGCAACTTTAGAAGTAATCTCAATTACGCCTCCGCCACCATCAGGCCATAAAGCAGAGTTAAATTTTGAACCATCTTCAGCAGTAGCACCACCATCTGGACCAACAGCAGTTAATGTAAATTTCTTGCCTGTTGCTGCATTATAAACATATAAGTTTTCATCATCGCTCTTATAAATATCATTAGAAACATCAATAGTCGTTCCAGCTACTAAATCATCTGCTTTAAACACTAAGCTTTTTTCATCATTTGTTGATTTTACTTTAACATAAATTGTTGTTTCATCTGTAAGTTTTGTAGCGAAATCAAACTTAGTCTGATATTCTTCATCAGTATAATAACCCTCTACATTTACATCATCACTATTATATAAAGCGATTAATTCATTTACATATGTTGCATCAACAATACCGCCTTTTAAGACTGTGGTACCACATGTAATACTATTAAACTTAACATATAATTCTACATCATTTTCAGAGTCAGTTATTTTATTTTGAACATTAATAAGAACATAAGAGAATGTTGTATTTGTATAAGTCTTTTTGCCATTTGATGATAATAAAGTTAATAAATCATTGCTGATATATGCTTTTAATTCGTCAGTTATTTCAGATACAACTGATACTGAAGTATAATTTGCAGCAGCAGAAACACTTAATGCACCATCACCAGTATTGTTGTATTCATAAATATTGGCATTAGATGGGCTCTTGCCTTTATTCATTTCAGTATATCTTGTATTATTGCCTGCTGAATCAGCATGACCAAAATCAGTTAATGAATATGCTGCAGAAATTTGAGAATTCATGATAACAAGTCTCATGCCTTCATCCCAAGTTCTACCAAGTGATACAGTACCGTTTTTAACGCCTTTATTATCATCAGTAGCTGGATCTGCTTCAAATGTACAATTATCAAACACATATGCGAAATTAACATTTGATCCTTTGTTACATGCAACATAACCACCATTCTTATCTTGGTTAGCACCAAGTGTATGAATAGTACAGTTTTCAAATAATGCAGTTACATCTCTATCACCAAAGATATAATCTGTTCTACCTTCTATATAACAAGAATAATATACTTGTCTTCCTTCTCTTGCATATAATGTATCATGATATGAAGAAATGCTACAATTATAGAATACTGCATCAGCTTCAACTAATAATGCTACAGCCTGAGTATTAGAAGTTAACTTTTTTGAAGCTTCATATAATTCATTTGTATTATAATAATTCTTAAATTCAATACCAAGTGCAGCAAATCCAGCTCCAGAACTTCTTACTGATACAGTTGCAGAACCATCTGTTCCATGTGCTGTCTTAGCAGTAGAATAATCAGTTTTGCCATTTAATGCATCATTTACAATTACAACTTTTTGTGTATCTGTTAAATTTGCATCCCATTCTACATCTTTATTTGCAATTAAATAATTCATTAATGTCACATGCGGTACAGTAATTTCAACTTTTTCATTATATGTTCCAGGTTTTACAAGAATATTTTTTTCTGAAAGGCTATTTAAATCAGATAGACTTAGAAGTTGTAGTGCCTGTGTTATTGTCTTAGTTGTTGCACTAATTTGATTATCAGCCACACCTAATTCTGTACCAGTAGCACTAGGATCAACAGTTACAATAGCCATAACTGAACTTTTTAATTTTTTAGAAACAACTAATATTTCATAAGTTGCAGTAGCGCCTAAAGCAGTAACAGTTACTTCTTTTTCGCCAGCAGTAGTTAAATCAACTGAACCAACTGTGAAATTAGCTGCTGCAAGATTGAATTTAGCTTCTTGAGCATCATCGCCAGTACCAACTTTAGCTGTTACTTGAACACCTAAATTTGCAGCACTGAAAGTATCGCCTACTACATATACTTGCTTAACTTGTTGAGCAACTCTACTTGAATTAAGTGTGTATGTTAATAAACTGATAGATTCTGCTTGATAAACATAAACTTTTTGAGTTAATGCTGCAAAGTCATGATCTTTCCAAGTGATTGATACTTCATATTCACCTGAAGTTGTAAAATCAACTGCAGTAGAATCAATTACAAGTTCACTTGCAGAAATAGCTTCTTTCTTACCATTTTCATAAACTGCATTTACTACTAATCCAGTCTTGTCAAATGCTGTATCAACACCTTTTAAGTATGTATCTGTTCCCTTAGATACAAGTTCGATGTGATCAACCGGAGATAATTCTTTCTTTTCAGTAATCTTTAAATCAAATATACGCATTGCATTTGTACTCTTAAGAGTATAAGTTCCTGCAGTAAGTCCAGTCCATGAGAAGTTGCCACTCTCACCTGATGCAAGTGTATCAACTGTTCCTACAGTTTCTCCTGCTTCATTTAATAGTGCTAAACTGGCACCACTACTACTTGCACCCTGGATGCTTGTTGATTCTATACTATTATTTGTACCTTCACCGCTTAATACTATTTTTAACTGGCTGCCTTGAGTATTTAATGCTGGTTTGGTTTCAAGTTTTTGTTTAGAATTAGCTACAAATGTAATATTTCCAACGGTTGTGTCAGTTGGGAATGTATAATCTGCACTAAATGTACCAGTGCCGCCTGCAGCTTCATAAATTTCTTGCCATGTTGTTCCACCATTAAAGCCAAAGCCAGATACAACTTCTTCATATTTAGGGGCCCATTTAGCATATAAATCACAATCAGCTGTGATATTATCTAATGATGCAGTTTGTGTTAAATTTGCATCACTATACCAGCCAGCAAATGTTTTATATTCATTTGTTGGATCTGCATAAGTAAGAACACCATATTTAGAACCATCATCTGGATCTACTTGATCAAGAGTAACAGTTTTAGTTTCTGTTTTTGCTGTGTCATATGGATCAACATTGTGTAGTACAACAGTTGCAGTTTGTGTTAAATCCTGAGTACTAGTTGATGGAGTAGGAGTACTAGCTGATGGGGTAGGAGTAGTAGTCGGAGTCGGAGTAGTAGTTGGAGTCGGAGTAGTAGTTGGAGTAGAAGTACTACTTGAAGCCGGTGTACTACTTGTTGGAGTAGGAGTGGTAGTTACAGGCGTAGTAGTAGTTGTTGTTGTAGATGCTTCTTCACTATTACCACATGCTGCAAGACCAAATACTGCACCTAATGCCAATACACCAAGTAATATTTTTTTCTTTTTCATTTTTAATCCTTTCTTAGCGCATATTCATAGAAAGCGCTATCTATTTGTAAATGATTATACAAAATTACTTTACTAAAGTAAAGAAATTTTCAAAAAATAGGGAGAAAATGTCATTTTAAAGAATGATTTTTATGCAATTTTATAAAATTCATTTTGAAACGAGATTTTATTATTTTTAAATGTAAAATGCGCTTTACATTTTTCAGATAATAATTTAAAATAAAACAACAAGGGAAATAAATCATGTATAAATATCAAGAAACTATAATATATAAAGATGAATTAAATGATGATTTTGGTAATACAATTCATCATAATCATCCTTTACCAGAAAAATATAAGATATATTCTAAAAATTTCTTTATAGTTATTTTTAATTTTATTTTTTATTGGATTGTTGTAAGACCAATAGCTTTTTTATACATGAAAATTAAATTCCACTATAAAATAAAAAATAAAAAGGAAATAAAAAAATTAAGAAATAAAGGCTATCTGATTTTTGCAAACCACGCTCTTATAATTGGTGATGCGTTTGGCTTAAATATGGTTGATTATAGAAAGAGAAATTATATCCTGACTGGCCCTGAAGTAAGTAGTTTAACTAAGATACTCCATTTATTAAGAGGAATAGGTTCACTTCCTGTAACATCAAGTCTAAAAAGAAATGTAGAATTATCAAATGCGATGAAATATATTTTAAAAAATAAAAGAAATACAATAACCATATTTCCTGAAGCACATATCTGGCCTTATTATACTAAAATAAGAAATTTCCGTTATGAGTCATTTAAATATGCTATACAGTTTGATGTACCTGTAGTGGTGCTTACAAATGTATTTAATAAAAAAAGATTTGGGAAAACACCAAAAATTACGGGATACTTATCTCAAGTTTTATATCCTGATAAAACTTTAAATAAAAAGGATGCTGCTATAAAATTAAGAGATGAAACATATAATATTATGGTGGAATATAGTAAATATTCAAATTATGAATATTATAACTACATAAAAAAAGAGGAAAATATAAATGAATAAATTAAGAATTTTTTTACTTGGTATACTTGCTGGTATATCTATTGCTTTTGGTGGTGCAGCATATATTGCCTGTAGTTATTATAATAACAGAATATTAGGATCAATTTTATTTTCAGTCGGGTTACTTTTGGTATGTGGTTTTTCTTTTAAATTATATACTGGACAGATAGGTAAAATATTTGATAATAAAAAAAATTTTTTATTAGATTTATTAGTTATGTATCTAGGAAATTTTGTTGGTGCTTTAGTAGTTGGCCTTTTAGCATCATTAATCAATCCTAATGACACATTTGCTGATTTAGTATTATCAGTTGGTAAATCTAAAATATTGGATTTTGATGGTGGAACTATCAAATGGTATCAGCTTCTTATTCAGTCATTTTTCTGTGGTATGCTTGTATATTTTGCTGTAGAGATATATAATAAGGGTAAAGATGTTGTAACTAAAGTATTAGGATTAATATTATGTGTTGCTGCATTCGTTGTATCAGGTTATGCTCACTGCGTAGCCAACATGTATTATTTAGGTGCCTCAAGATTAATAATAACTAATTTTGGGAATTCTATACTATCGATATTTATTGCGACAGTAGGTAATTCTATTGGTGCGATAATAATCAATTTATTAATAAGATTTGGCATGGGGGTTAAAAAGAATGAAGTTTTATAGAAAAAATGAAAAAGTATTTGAAGTAGAAGATAATGTAGTATTAGATTTAAAAGAAGAACTTGCTAATTCAAAAGATGCAGCATTTGAAAAACATATACCATATGTTGTAACAGAGGGGAATGTAGTTAGCGTATGCATAGGAGAAGTACCGCATCCTATGCAGACAGTACACTATATTGAGTATGTTATATTAGTTACAAATAAAATGAATTACAAAAAATATTTAAAACCAGGTGATGAACCTAAAGTCAAATTTGTTTTGGATAATAACGAAAGGCCTGAAGAAGTATATGCTTTTTGCAATATTCATGGTCTATGGGTTAAGAATTTGGGATAATAAGGCATAATAAAACAGCTTTAAATGTAAAATTAAAATTACAAATAAAGCTGTTTTTAAATTTTTAATAAAAATATTTAAAGAACTTTATTTATATGGAAGCCCTCAGTAGATAATTTAACTAAATAATTATATAAGTTGTTTACATTATTTTCATTTCTGAAGGTGTCTATTATACCTATTACTACTTCAGTTAAATCAACATAATTAATTTTATTGTTAATTAAATCTTTTTGCTTGTCAATTGTATTGGTTACAATTACATTTTTAAGATATTCACAGTTGCTTAATCTTTCAATTGCGTTATCTGAAAACACTCCATGTGTAGCAAATACATATATATCATTAGCTCCTAAATCTTTTAGGCCTTTTGCTGATTTCATCAATGTTCCGCCTGTATCAATCATATCATCAACGATAATAGCGGTTTTATTTTTTACATCACCGATTATCTGCATAGAGGATATCTCATTAGCTTTTTCTCTATATTTATTTACTACAACTAAATTAGGAATTCTGGCACTATTCATGAAAGCTCTAGCTCTGACTACGCCACCTTGATCAGGAGATACAACAACTACATGGCCCGGATCAAAATTAGGCGGACATGATTTTCTCCACAAAGCACCTAATATAGCTGAAATAGGAATATTATCAATAGGAATACTATAAAAGCCTTCAATCTGTGCCGCATGTAAATCAAAAGTAATTAATCTTGTTATACCTGATGTTTGTAAAAGGTCTGCAACAAGCCTTGCTGTAATAGGCTGCCATGGTCTAGTTTTTCTATCTTGCCTAGAATAAGATAAATATGGAGCGATTAGAATAATTGATTTGGCTGATGCCCTTTTTAATGCATCTGCACAAATAAGTATCTTCATTAAATTATCATTAACCGGATCTGAAATAGATGAAACTATAATAACATCATCGCCTCTCGCTGGTTCATTCAATTCTACAAAAATCTCTCCATCTTTGAATTTTGACATATTATATTCAATTATGTCTTCCTTTTTAAAACTTTTTAAAATATTATTACAAAGTGCATCATTATCCAAAGCTACTATTTTATACATGAAATTTTACCACCCTTCCTTGCAACAAAATTATAACTCAAAATAAAAAATAAATAAATATTTTTCACACAAATGCTAATCGAAAGTCATGAAAATGAAAAAATGAGATAAAAACTATTAAAAATCATTATAAAAAGGGGCAAAAACTAAAAAATACTTATATGAAGCAATTTTACAATAATAAATAGGTAAAAATCCACTTATGAAAATGAATGAAAATAAGGAAAAAACAATGTAAACATTTCCATAAATTTTTGTAAATCGCTTTCAGAATTGACTATCAAAAAAATAAGAGTAAGATAGTGTATGAAAAAAATGGAGGTGCAAAATTATGTATACAATATCTGGAACATATAATACAACACCAATTAAGAAAAGAACATTTAATTCTTATGATAGTGCTGTAAAATATCTTGATTCATTAATTACAAGCTTGGATGTTCAAATAGAAGAAATATTGTCAGATGAGAACACAAATACATATGTTGCAAATTATTATTCTCGTTTTATGATTTCTAAACTTGCTTAATGAATTAACTTTTTAATTTTAATAATAAAATCAATGAAAAAAGCTATAAACTTATTTTAAACTAGGATTTATAGCTTTTTTCTATTTTACTGATTTAATTATTCTTTGTCATTTGATTTTTCAGGTCTTTTCCTTCTGATAAAATTTACTATAAAATTAGTAATAACACCTAGAATAAGAGCTGAAGCTACTGGGGTTAGTGTGACTTTGTCTATAGTTAACATAAAACTACCGATACCTGCAATTAATATAACAGATATAATGTATATATTACCATTATCACTTAAATCAACATTTTTTAGCATCTTTAATCCTGATACTGCGATAAATCCGTAAAGAGCCATACATACGCCACCCATAACACATGAGGGTATAGTTGAAAGCAAAGTAATGAATGGTGCGAAAAATGATATTATAATAGCCATTATTGCTGCCATAAATATTGTATAGATAGATGCATTGCCTGATAATGCTACACAGCCTATTGATTCACCATATGTTGTATTTGGACATCCCCCGAAGAAAGCACCTGCAATTGAGCCTACACCATCACCAAGTAATGTTTTATCAAGACCAGGGTCTTTGATTAAATCTTTGCCGATAATGCTTGATAAATTTTTATGGTCAGCAATATGTTCAGCAAAAGAAACAAACGCTACTGGAATATAGGCTACTATAACAGTGATAAAGTATGTAAAAAACTCACCTGCACCAGAAAAATCAGAAAATCCTTTAAATGCTTCAACAAATGTAAAATCAGGAACCCACTTCATATTTTCAAATTTAGAAAAATCTATAATCTTTAGAATGTCTACATCTGCAAGGTTACCGATTAATGTAAGTATCGCTGCTAAAGCATATCCAGCACCTATACCGATAATAAATGGAATTAATTTGAATGTTTTCTTAGCAGCAAGTGATACTATTATTGTTGTAAATAACGTAATTAAGCCAATAACCATTGCAATATAATGCCCGTTTACAACATTACTTGCAAATAAATCAGATACTGCATTTGGAGCAAGTGTTAAACCAATTATCGAAACTACAGGGCCAATGACTACTGGTGGCAACACTTTGTCCATCCACTTTGTGCCGAATTTTTTAGTTATTAATGCTAAAATAACATAAACAAGTCCGGCAAATGAGGCTCCCATTATAAGACCTAAATAACCAATGCTTATGGATGCAGCGCCTGCGAATGCAGATGCCATAGATCCTAAGTAAGAAAATGAGGAACCTAAAAATACCGGACTCTTAAATCTAGTGAATAATAAATAAACAATTGTTCCAACTCCAGCACCTAATAATGCAGCAGAAGTACTCATACCGTTTCCTATGATGTTAGGTACGGCAATTGTAGCAGCAAGTATTGCCAGTAACTGCTGGAACGAACCAAACAGAAGCTTGCCAACAGGCGGTTTGTCGCTAACGTTATAAATAATTTTTTCCATATCATCAACCTCCAAGAAAAAAAGGAATTTAAAATATAACCATAGTTACTTTAAATTCCCTAAAATCATTAAAACTGCTATTAAAATAAAGTAAGAATGGTATATATTCTTACTCTATATGATAACAAAAAAATTAGATATTTTGAAAATATTTTTTTTGAAAGCGTTTACCATCCTCTTCACCCGTTAATGATTTTTATAAAGCATCTCTAAATTTTGTTTTAAACTCTCTTTTTTTTCATCTTTAACATTTTCTTTCAACATGCTTATATGATGGTAGATTTTCTTCATTCTCGATTCCCTTACATATTTTAATAAAATCAAAAATATTTGTATTTTTGTATAGAATAATAAAAGAAGGAAATATAACAAAGAAAAAGGCATAGAGA
>CAKZZJ010000177.1 GCA_937885165.1 uncultured Caryophanales bacterium | reverse complement strand
CCAATCCCCAATCCCCAATCCCCAATCCCCAATCCCCAATCCCCATTACTCTTCCCATTTTATAAAGATAAATTTACAATTTTAAATTATTATTTATAAAATAATTTCTATTAAATATCTTTTAAATGCAATAACAAACTTTTATTGTATATTCTTTTTATTTTTATTTATAATAAAATCTTTAATATTTCTATTCATTTTAGTTGATTATATTAAACTATTATTATTGTTTTTCCAAATTTTAAATTTTTTATCATGGCTTGTGGAAAAGAAAATAATATCTTCATTTAAAAGATTTGATTGAATATATGTATTATCTATTAATGAATAAAATTTATTTTTTTCTTCATCATTATTTATAAAATTATTTCCAATTAATAATCCAGTAATCCAACTATTATGAGCATTTTTTATTATATTTTGTTTTTCGATGTTAAAAATTTGTTTAGAGTCATTATTGATATTAAAAGATATATTTATAATATTTGATATAACATCTTTTTCTGAGATATTATATCCCCCTGCACATAATATGTTCATTTTATCATTATTTTTATAAAAAGATATCCTATTTATGCTATAATTATTAATATCACTAATTTTTATTGATGTTATTATTTCTTTTTTTTCTATAGATATTATGTATATTAACCCATTTTCATTTCCTCCTAATATTAAAAACCTATTATTATCAATAAGACACATTGAGTCTCCAACTGAATGTAAATTCTTCAAAATTATTTTATTATCATTGTCAAAATTTTGTAATGAATTAAAAATAATTATACTTCCTTTATGATGTGAAATGAATTCATCATCATTATTTATTTTAATTAAATAATCACAACCAGAATTAGATGATTTATATTCTTTAAATTTTATAATGTGATTATTTTCTTTCTTTTTTTTGCTCTTACTATTTTGGAAACTTTTTTTCCAAATTAAAATATGATTCCAATCATATGATATTAAAACTGAATTTAATTCAATTACACCGAGAATTTCTCCTGAATCTGTTTTCCCTTGTAAGGATTGAATTATTTTATATTTCATATTTTGATTATTATTAGTTTCTAGCTTTATTATATTTATTGAATTATAAGAGCAAGTGACAAGTTCACCTGATTGTAACTCATATATATTACTACCAAGTTTTTTTATTGATAATTTTATTTTCAAATCTAAAGTATATAAATCAATTGAAGATCCATCGAAAAAATTATACATACCTAGGGCAAATAGATTTTCTTTTCTCAAAAATGTAATACTATTTATAAAAATTTTAGTATTTATTTCTTTGACACAAGAAAAATTAGCTTCATTTTTTTTCTCTAGACAATTATTTTCATCTTTTTCTATTATTTTTTGAATTTGTGATTTGTCTTCTGTTATTAAATAGAGTAAGTATAATGTTTTTTTATAAAAATTTTTTGCATTCATAAATTTATTTAAAAATTCTTCATCATCTTTACTGTCATCTTTTTCTTTTTCTTTTGATTTGTCTTCATTTATATTAATTTTATCGTCTTTTACTTTTTCATTATCTTCTTTTTTATCTGTTGCTTTAATATCTGATGATAAAGGTGTATTTATCAAAGTTAATTTAGCCTTATTAAGTTGTGATTCAAGTGTCATTTTATAATATTCAATTTTACTTATAAATTTAGTTACAAAATCATCTATTTTAATACCTTCTTCTAACTTTAAAATCATATTATCATCCAAGTTACCATCAAATTCCAAATAATATTTTTTTTCTACATGGAATTTAGGTGATAAAAGCTTATGAGCTAACTTGCCATCATTAGTAATTAATAATAATCCTTCTGTATCAAGATCAAGTCTTCCTATTGTAAATAGATTACGTCTGTTATCTTCTTTTAAAAGTTCAAATACAGTTTTATATAAATTATCTTCATTAGCACATACATAACCTTTTGGTTTATTTAACATAAAATATTTATATACTTCATATTTTAATAATGTGCCATCAATGATAATCTTATTATTTTCATCAACATTAACTGATGAATCTGTTACTACCACACCATCCACTGTTACTTTATTTTTATTTATTAATTTTTTTACTTCTTTTCTAGTGCCATAGCCTTCATTTGAAAGCAATTTATCTAATCTCATATTATCCTTATATTATATAATATATAATTAAAGCAGGCTTTTTAGGCCTGCATATTAATTACCTATATCCATTTGGATTGTTCAACTGCCAGTTCCAGGAATCTCTACACATTTCTTTTAAACCATATTTTGCTTTAAAGCCAATTTCTTTTTTCGCTTTATCACAGTTTGCATAACATTCATCAATATCTCCTGCTCTTCTAGGTTTAATGATATATGGTATGTCTTTTCCTGTTGCTACTGACATTGCTTTTACTACCTCTAATACAGAATAACCATTACCTGTGCCCAAATTATAAGTAACAAGGCCTGGATTCTTATATAATTTATCAAGTGTCAGAACATGACCTATAGCTAAATCAACGACATGAATATAATCTCTTACACCAGTGCCATCTTTTGTTTTATAATCATCGCCAAATACATTTAGACATGGAAGCTTACCTATAGCTACCTGAGTTATATAAGGCATTAAATTATTAGGAATTCCATTAGGGTCTTCTCCTATTAATCCAGATGGGTGAGCACCAATAGGGTTGAAATATCTAAGTAAAGCAACATTGAATTTAGGATGAACCTTAGAGTAATCTCTTAAGATATCTTCAATCATTAATTTGGTTCTACCATATGGGTTTGTTACATGAAGAGGGAAATCTTCATAAATAGGGACAGATTCTGGTTTGCCATAAACTGTTGCTGAAGAAGAAAATACAAGATTATTAACATTGTATTTTTCCATTAATTTAACTAAATTAAATGTAGAAACTAAATTATTTTCAAAATAAAGCAATGGTTTTTCCACGCTTTCACCAACAGCCTTTAGGCCTGCAAAATGAATTACAGCATCAAATTTATTATCTTTGAATACTTGTTCAAATTCATCAAATTTACAACAATCTATAACCTTAAATGCAGGCTTTTTTGAAGTTATCTTTTCAATTCTATTTATTACTTCCAAACTAGAATTTGATAAATTATCAACAATAAAAACATCATTACCCCTATCTATTAGTTCAACAACTGTATGTGAACCAATATATCCCATTCCACCTGTAATTAATATTTTTTTCATTTTTTCCTCCTATTCTGTTCTTAAGGCAACTACCGGATCTTTTTTAGCAGCGCTTCTTGCCGGGATTAAACCTGCTATTGATGTTAACAATACACTAAGTAATATCATTATAACAGCATTAAGCCATGTAAGATGAGCAATTGCGGATATTGTACCATCACTTATTATACCGACAATTAGATTGGCTATAAGTGATAAGATAAGCGTGACAATTACACCAAACACACCTGATGCTAGACCAATCACAAATGTTTCTGCATTAAATAAGTGAGAAACATCCTTCTTTCTACCGCCAAGTGAACGGATAACACCAATTTCCTTGACACGCTCTACAACAGATACATAAGTTATTATCGCAACCATAACTGTTGATACAACAAGTGATAATGCTGTAAATGCTACTAATGCATAAGTTATAATATTGATCATCTGATTAATTAAATTTATTATTATTTCTACTGAATCAGTATATTTTATTTTATTTCTATCTTCTGCTTTTAGAATATATGTGGCTTTAGTTTGATCTTCAGCATCATATTTTGAATCTAGTGGATTTATTTCAAAATTATTGTCATATTTGTTGATTTCAAGATCAGCATCAGTATTCCATTTATCTAAATATTCTGTAACTAAATATTTAGTTTCAAAATTATTAGGATAAATTGATATTTTTTCAGGGATATAAGTTCCTGCAACACCATTTATATCCATCGTCTTTAAATTAGCTAGTAAGCTTGTTATACTTGATGAATCTACAGATGTTCCACTTGAACCTGATCCAGAAATTGATGATCCAGTGCCACTGCTTATATATGACATAAATGTATTTATAATTCCACTATTTGATTTACCAACATAAATTTTCTTCTCATCTTCCTGATAATTATCATCGGTAGTATTATAATATGTATATTTAAGTGTATAGTGAATTCCCATATCGATTGTTCCTGAACTATTTGGTATAGGATATGCTAAACTTGATACAGTACCATGTTCATTTATATTCTCAGCTATAACTGAATTGATGTTTTTAGAAATCATCTCTCTTGCGAAAGATTCACTATAAAAGAATCCCGAATTAAGAGCTCCATAAGATACATTTGATTTAGGTTTTACAATAGCAGCAATCGTTAAATCAACACCACCTTCAAAATCAGATTCTGCAATATATTTATAATCATATGAATGAATAAATGAACCACTATATGAGAATGAATTATCAGCATATATTGTATCATTAGGATACCATGTGAATGTTTTATTTAATAATTCATCATATGTGAATTTTGTTCTATCTAGTGATGTAGAATAATTATCTTTAAACTCCTCCATCTCAGCAGGTGCTGCTTTAAAAATCATATTATAGAATTCATCTTCTGTATAATAACCTAATTGAGCTAAAAGTAAATCAGATAATTCATCGTTCTGACTTAAAACAACAATTATCTTATGGGGATCTTTTTCAAAATCATCAAGATTTCCTTCTAAAACATCATATTGTTCCTTTATATATGAAGCTGTGCTTACACCTTGACCTAAGACACTCGCAAGACTTGTTATATAAGTAGAATATTCTTCGTAAGGTGTCTGTTCTAGCATAGCTGTATATATTTCAGTTATCGCGTGAAGTGATACTTTATTTGAATATTTGTTCCCTACTTCTAAATCTTCTTTTGTATGAACTGGGTTACCACCGACATTTGTTATTGATGTATCATCAGAATACTTAAACACATTAAAATCAGTATAAATATTTGGTGTGACATCAATGCCATAATTTAATTTTATTTCCTGATAATAAGATGTTGGCATACTCTTGATGTAATTTACATAATCTTGATTAAACTCATTATTAAATACTAATTCTTCTAGCGCATCTTCATGGGCTACTAGATATTCAATTATTGAATTAACATTTACCCAGTCACCTTTATCAAGTGCTTCTTTTTTAGTAGATAGAGATGATGAATTAAGTAAAGACTGATAATCTACTCCGGTTTTAGTTATCGCAATAGGGTTACCTGATAATAAATCATCTTGAATACTATCGATATAATCTCTTACACCGGTAGAAACAGATAATACTGCAGATACACCGATAATACCGATAGATCCTGCTATAACGACCATTATAGTTCTTTTCATCTTCGAAAATAAGTTCTTTCCTGAAAGCTTAAAAGCCGTCCAGAAACTCATTTTGGCTTTTTCTTTATTTTCTTTGTTTTTTCTTTCCTGAAGTTTTTTTACTTCTTCTTCATTTAATGTTTCAGTTTCTTTTTCAAAAGTTTTTTCATATTCTTCCTTTATATCATCAATTTCTTTTTGTTCATCTTCGATGCTAAAAGGATTTGAATCTCCCACAACTTCACCATCAAGTAGATTAACAATCCTTGTTGAATATTGATTAGCAAGATCAGGATTATGTGTAACCATAATTACTAATCTTTCTGATGCTATTTCCTTGATTAAATCCATTATTTGAATAGATGTTTGGGTATCAAGTGCGCCTGTTGGCTCATCTGCAAGCAAAATCTCAGGTTCATTTACAAGTGCACGGGCAATCGCTACTCTTTGGCACTGTCCACCTGATAACTGATTAGGCTTTTTATTATATTGATCTTTTAAGCCAACTTTATCAAGTGCACGCTTTGCTCTTTCAATTCTTTCTGCTTTTGAAATGCCTGATATTGTAAGTGCAAGTTCAACATTGCCTAAAACATTCTGATGTGGAATAAGGTTGTAACTTTGGAAAATAAAGCCAATTCTATGATTTCTATAAATATCCCAATCTCTATCTTTAAATTCTTTTGTACTTCTTCCTGCTATAACCAAATCGCCACTAGTATATTTATCAAGGCCACCAATTATATTAAGCATTGTTGTTTTTCCACAGCCTGAAGGACCTAAAATTGAAACAAATTCATTTTTTCTAAAGCATAAATTTATCCCTTTTAAGGCTTCAACTTTGGAATCAGCAACCAAGTAATCTTTTTTAATGTTCGATAACTTCAGCATAATTTCCTCCTATATTTAACATTTATTTCAAAAATATTATAAATATTTTCATATATATTTTCAATTAATAGATTGTGTGAAATTATTGTAAACGTTTAAACATAATTAAAACTTATTTTAAAATGCGAATTATTTTTTCTTCCTTTATTCTTACTGTGTAAGGACATTCGCCACCGACATTTATTTCATATGAAAATTCTTTATTTTCATTTTGAGAAATATCAACGATGATGCCTACTTTTAAGTCACCTTCATATCTGAAATTTACTGTATTACCAATATTATATTTATTATTTTCAAAAACGACTTTTTTCTTTTTCTTAAAAAACATAAATAATCCTTATTTTATATTCAAACATTTCTTAATTTCTTCAACCTTGTCAAGTTTTTCCCAAGGAAGATCTAAATCATCTCTTCCAAAATGACCATAGGCTGCTGTCTGTCTATATATTGGGCGCTTTAAATCAAGGGTTGTAATTATACCTTTTGGAGTTAAATCAAATACTTTATTTATCACATCTATTATTTTATCATCACTTATTTTTGAGGTTCCGAAGGTATCAACAAGCAAACTTGTAGGTTTAGCAATACCGATTGCATAAGATATCTGAATTTGGCATCTTTTTGATATACCCGAAGCAACAATATTTTTAGCGATATATCTTGCCATATAGGATGCTGATCTATCCACCTTTGAAGGGTCTTTACCACTGAATGCACCACCTCCGTGAGGTGCTGAACCACCATAAGTATCAACGATTATTTTTCTTCCTGTAAGTCCGGAATCAGCTGCAGGACCACCAAGAACGAATCTTCCTGTTGGGTTGAATAAAAATTCTGTTTTATCATCAACCAATTCTTTTGGAATTATATAATCTACTACTTCTTTTTTAATTTGCTTTTTAAGATCTTCAAGAAAAACGTCCTTTGAATGTTGAGTAGAAATAAGTATTTTATCTACTCTTACGACATTTAAATTATCATCATATTCAATAGTTACTTGAGTTTTTCCATCAGGTCTTAGATTTTTAACAATACCTTTTTTTCTTACTTCAGTTAATCTTCTTGCAAGCTTATGTGCAAGCGTTATAGCAATAGGCATATATTCTTTAGTTTCATCAGTCGCATAGCCAAACATCATACCCTGATCTCCGGCGCCTTGTTCATGATCATCTTTTTCATTTACTCCCATAGCGATATCATCTGACTGTGGGTCTATTGCTGAAATTACTGATAAATTATCAGCATCAAAGCCATATTTTGCCCTGTCATATCCGATCTCTCTTATGGTATCTCTTACTATCCTCTGTATATCCACATATGCATCTGTAGTAATTTCTCCCATAACCAGAACAAGTCCAGTAGTACAAGTAGTTTCACAGGCTACTCGGCTATTCGGATCCTGACGAATTAATTCATCTAGAATAGCATCTGATATCTGATCACATATTTTATCAGGATGCCCTTCTGTTACAGACTCTGATGTGAATAATCTTTTTTCCATGAATTTTCAGACAGCCCTAACTAATGTGACTTACCAGATCTTCGTCCCTGGCTATCTCAACCTTTCTGATATCTGCTCCCAGACCTTTAAGCTTGCCTGAGAAATTTTCTTTTCCCATGAGAAGAGCTGCAGCAGCATAGATCATTGCGAAGTCAGATACATTTACCGGCTCTGAAAGGAACATTGAGCTCTGGTCTGAAACCAGGATCTTACCCTTGGTGTTCGGCAGTACGGGGAATTTGGTTCCGTAAATGGTGTTGTTCTGGCAGATATATACATAGTCTGCGTTTTCGCGGATCGGCAGATCAGAACAGTCCGGTATATACGAGAATGTTTTGTCCTCTGATGTTGCGATTTTTGCTGCATCGCCGTAGTTCTGAGCCTCCTGGAAGGCTTTCTTGGCCCACTGGCCGGTTACGATGTAGTCAGCTACTCCGTTCTTTGCGAAGTTCATCGGGATCATTGCGAACTGCTGTGATGCTCCGCCCTGAACAAAGAGCACTTCATAGTTGTCAGGGATGTTCAGAAGATCGATCAGATCCTGCTTTGCATTATTAATGATCTTGTCAAATGTCTTGCTTCTGTGAGACATCTCCATAACACCGAGACCTGCTCCTCTGTAATCGAGCATCTCATCTGCTGCCTCACGTAATACCTCTTCCGGCAGCACGGCCGGACCTGCTGAAAAATTGTAAACTCTTGCCATTGTAATACCTCATTAATAAAATCCGGGGAAGCTTTGACAGGCTTCCCCATTTGTTTGCAATTTAGATTTATTCGCCCTTTACAGCGTCTTCT
>CAKZZJ010000176.1 GCA_937885165.1 uncultured Caryophanales bacterium | reverse complement strand
CTTCAGCGCGGTCCCTTCCAGGGCGGCGTAGCGGTTCTGTCCGCCGAAACCGGCCTCGCGGTTATTTTTTATTATTTCATATAAGTATGAAACATCATCATAAGTTTTATTATGCCATATTTCTTCTGCCTTAATTGCCTGATATATTAACATATATAGACCATTATATTCAGAATTTGCAAGTTTTAGTAATTTAGTTTTTAATGGATTAAAAATAATATCTACTACAACCTTTGCCTTATTTATGATATTTAAATCCAGAGGTGATTTGTCTATATCAGGATACATTCCTACAGGTGTAGTATTAACTAAGATATCTATATCTTTATTTTTTAAATCAAGATAAGATAAATCACCCTTATTTTTATCTCTTGATACTAAATAAGTTTTAGCATTCAAATCCTTAAGTACGCTATTTATCGCTTTAGATGCACCACCAGTACCTAAGATATATGCATTTTTATTTTCAGCATCAATATTATAAAATTCAAGTGCTTTTTTAAAACCATCATAATCAGTATTATATCCTATTGCCTTGCCACTGATGAATTTAACTGTATTGATGCTACCTATTTTTAATGCTTTATCATCGATAATATCTAAATATTTCATTATCTCAATCTTATAAGGTATTGTTACATTAAAGCCTTTATAAATACCTTTTTTACCATCATCAATTAATTTATTTAAATCATTTATAGAACATTCACATTTTTCATAAGTTGCATCATCATTAAATTTATCTAATATGATTTTATGTATTTCAGGTGATTTTGAATGAGATAATTTATCACCTAAAAGCAGATATTTATTCATTTTCAATCACTTTCTTTTGATATTCTTTAGATTCGTTTAAGATAGATTTAAATATATTTAAATAATATGTTTCTAGATCTTTATCATTTAGAATCTCTAAATTCTTTTTTATTAATTCTTCTTCCCTTTTAGCATCAAAAATAGGTAAATTATTTTCTTTTTTGTATAAAGCAACTTCTTTTGAATAAGAAAATCTTTCTTTAATTAAAGAAATTAATTTTTCATCACATAAATTAATTTTCCATCTGATATCAGATAAATCATTCATATATCAATTTACCTCCTAGTGATTCAAAATCCTTCCAGAAATTAGGATAAGATTTTTCTACTGTAGATGCATTTATAATTTTTATTTCTCCTGTTGCCTTTAAAGAGGCAATAGCAAGTGCCATAGCGATTCTATGATCATTATGTGAATCAAGTATAGCACCGTTTAATTTATTTACACCTAAAAAATTCATAGTGTCGATAGTTTCAGATACATTCGCACCTAATTTATTTAATTCTTCACGCATAGATGAGATTCTGTCACTTTCTTTTATTCTTAATCTTTCCGCATCTACAAATTCAGATGTTCCTGCTGAAAGTGCGGCTAAAGTAGATAAAGCAGGTGCTAAATCAGGTGTATTTTCAAATGATATTTTGGTTCCTCTTGGATTACCATGTACTTTAATAAAATCCAAATTTTTTTCTACTTTAAGGCCGAAATCTTCTAAATCATCTAAAATTTTTTTATCACCCTGCTTAGAAAATAAATCAAGTCCCACAACTTCTATATCAGCACCTAGTGCATCTGCAACCAAGAAAAATGCAGCCTGTGAATAATCTCCTTCTAAAACATAATTACATGGTTTATATTTTTGATTACCTTTTATTATAAATTCTTTATAATCATTATTTATAATTGTTATACCGAATTTTTTTAAAACATCGATTGTAAGATCAATATAGCCTTTTGATTCAAGAGTTGATGTTATATTTATTTTACTATCGGATGATAAAAGCGGCAAAGCCATAAGTAGCCCTGTAATAAACTGTGATGATATATTACCTTCAAGATAAAACTCTCCTGGAATTAATTTATCATAAATTGTAAGTGGAAGATAATTTTCTTTTACCTTATATCTGATATTTTTTTCATCAAATATCTTAAAATAAGGATCAAGTGGTCGATTAATTAGATTACTTTCCCCTTTAAATGTTATTTCTTCTCCTGTTAGCATCGCAATAGGTATCATAAATCTTAAAGTAGAACCAGATTCATTTGCGTTAATTGTGTGGCTTGTAAGTTTAGGATATGACCCATTTATTTTAACAAAATCATCACCTAATTCAACTTTCGCACCAATTTTTTTTACAGCTTCAATTGTTGCCATAATATCTTTAGAAAAATAGACATTTTTAATTATGCTTTCACCTTCTGCAAGGCTTGCTGAAATAATCGCCCTATGAGCTAGGCTTTTTGATGATGGAATGGTTATTTTTCCTTTTAAATTATTCGGTATAATTCTTACATCCATTTTATAATTCCTCGATTTTTTCTTCTTTTATTTCATATCTTAATGGTTGTTCTAAATCACTTAATAATATGAAATATAAAATTCTTGCGATATTCTTTTTATCTGATTTAATATCATTTAAATAATCGTGATAATCATATTCTTCTATTTTGAAATTATAATTATTTAAAATGTCATATAATAATTCTAGATTTTCTTTCTTACCAATTTTTAAATCAAGGCCAAGCTTAAGTGCCATAATCATACCATAGCTTACGGCTATACCATGTTTTAAATTATATTTTAATTCTATAACATGACCGAATGTATGGCCGAAATTAAGATACATTCTTACATTTAAATCATATGGGTCTAATTCTACTATCTTCTTTTTTACCATAAGTGATTCATAAATTACATCTTCATCTATAGGATGTTTTAATTTTAACATTTCTAGTAATTTTTTAGAGCCTATAAAAGCATGCTTGATAAGTTCACCCATACCTGATTTAAACTCTATATCATTTAAGGTTTTTAATGTATCTATATCAATTAATACAAGTGATGGCTGATAAAATGTGCCTAAGATATTTTTTTTATTCATAAAATCAATACCGGTCTTGCCACCGATTGATGAATCAACTTGACTTAATAATGTCGTCGGTATATTAATGAATTTTACCCCTCTTAAGATAGTTGAGGCGATAAAAGCAGATAAATCACCTACTACACCACC
>CAKZZJ010000175.1 GCA_937885165.1 uncultured Caryophanales bacterium | reverse complement strand
ACCAATGGATAAAAGAGCCAAAAGAAAAGAAGAAATATTAAAAAGATTAAATGAAAAAACATCAAAAAGTAATAAATCAATATCAGATAATAATACAGCAGATGCAGATTCAAAAATTACAGAAACAAAAGAATTTAAAAAAATAGAAGAAGAAACTAGTTTTATACTTAAAGTTACCTCTGATGAATTATATTTTTCAAAAAAATATATAAGACCTCCAATTCCTGAGCATCCTGCTAAATTATTTAATATACATAAAGCAAAGATATGTATAAAACCTTATTATATATTACCTCCTGAAAAAATAGATTATAATTATAATCCTGATATTGATGATTCTGATAATGAACTTGATACAGAATTTAATGTTTCTCTTAAAGGTATTAAATATGATGTAAAAAAAATAATATTAAATAAAAGAACAATAATAGAAGAAGAAAAACTTAATGGATATAAAATTAATGTTTATAATATGTTTTTATTTTTATATGACATTAGTAATTATAGTTCTTTTGAAATGATAACAAAATATTATACTTTATTAGAAAATGCTTTTAATATATCAAAAATGGAAAATTCAATTATGTATCTTATAGGTAATAAAAAAGATAAGAAAATATTATTAGATATTGACCAAGTATCGAATTTTAGTAAATTTTTAAAAGGAAAAAATTTTATTTTTTATGAAATATCAACAAGATCTTATTATAATTTCGATAAATTTTTTATTGAATTTATTTTAAAAGCTTTATCACAGAATCATCAAGAATTAATCAAGGAAGATGACTTTAAAACAGAATTTGAGAAAATAGCTTATAATAAACCAACATTTTCAAGATCAAATAGAGAATTATATGAAAAAAAAGATACATATTTAGGACCTAAATATTATGCTAATATATATGGATTTAATTCATCAAAAGAATTAAGTGATACGTTTAATAATGAAAAAATGAGATTTAAGTTTTGGAATGGTGCATCAATACAATGGCTATATCATATAGATGACGTTTTAAATGCACTAAAAACTGGTAGAGAAAAATTTTCTGTTTTATATGATAAGTATGAGCCAGTTACTGAAGCCTTATTAAATTTTGCTCATAACTGGCAAAATAGTATATATAGTATATCTTATAAGTATCAGAAGGAAGATTTTGATATAGTATATTATATATTGTTTACTGAAGATGTTAAAGAACGTGAATATACTAATATAATGTTAAGTAAAATCAACAATGAAATCATTATGTTAGGTGAAGATGTTACCAAAGATTTAAGATTTAAACTCGAATATGATTTTAAAACATCAATTTGTGTTCCATGTGAACAAGCAAAAAAGGAGCGTGAAAACCTTGAGTCTGAAGCAGCAAATCAAAAATCATTTATGGAATAAAACTTGGAGAAAATGTTTATTATTATTTGTTGTTGTTTTTGTAATTAGTGTTGCTATTGGAATGTCTAGTATTAATTTTTTAGATGATGTTGCCACTAATAAACATATTCATTCTGTTACAGGTACTGTAACTGATAAATATTATGGCGACACTTTTAATGAAGGTTATTATATGGTCGTTATTGATAATGATAAGACTTTATCTATTATGGACCATGGCGATGGTTATGGTAAAAAAATGTGGCAAAATTTGGAGATTAATAATGAATATTATTTTATTGTAAAAGAGCCAGAATTAACAGATACACATCCGTACACAAAAATATTACAGGTGAAAAATGAAACAAGCTAAACTTTATAATGGTAATTTATATATTATTTTTAATGACAAGATAGAAAATCAATCTGCAATTGTATATAAATTAGATAATGGTGCTGAATTAGAATTTGAATATGATTTAGATACTAAATTATATACTGTTCAACAAAATAAATTTGTTGGTGCATCTAATTATAGTTTTTATTTAGAAGACTTAATAGCATTAGAAGTAATAGATGGTAAAATCTCTAAATTTATATTAAGTAATGGTGAAATTACATTTGATTATAATGTAGTATCACTTGAAGAACCTACCATCATTTATAATTCTATTCCTACACAAATAGAAAACGATAATGATAACCATGAATATAAAGTTATTTATGGTGAAGGTGAAAATAAGAAAGAAGCACATACGTATGGTGATTGGAATATAGTTACCGAGGCAACAGAACAAAACGAAGGAATAAAAGAAAGAATTTGTAGTGTTTGCGAACATAAAGAAGAAGCCTCAATACCAAACCTAAGTTATGAATTTTCTAAATTTGAATGGAATGAAGAAAATCATACAGCAGTTGCTTTATATAAAGATTCTGATGGCGATGAAAAAAGATATACAGCACTAGTTACATCTGAAATTAAGACTCCCGCAACCTGTGAAGAAAAAGGTCTAATCGTTTATACTGCAGTTTATGAAGAAGAAAGTGATACTCTTGAAGAAGAAATAAACGCTCTTGGTCATAATTATGCTTTAGCAACATATGAATGGAGTGAAGATAAAACTACTGTTACGGCAAAAAGAGTATGCGAACATGATGAATCACATGTTGATTTTGAAACCACAAACGTAGTCAAAGAAGTAATAACTCCATCAAATTGTACAACTACAGGTGTTGCAAAATTAACTGCTACATTTGAAAAAGAATATTTTGAAACTCAGGTAACTGAAACAACTATTGAAGTTGATTCAAATGCACATAAATATGATGATGCAACATATGAATGGAGTGGAGATAATTCATCTGTTACAGCAACAAGAATATGTGTTCTTAATTCTGAACATAAAGAAACAGAAATAGTTGAAACTAAATCTGAAGTTACAACACCTGCAACATGTGAAGAAGATGGTGTTAGAACTTATACAACAAATGAATTTGAAAATGAAGCATTTAATGTTCAGACAAAAGAAGTAGAAATAGAAAAGATAGGTCATAATTATGGCACTCCTGAATATGAATGGAATGATAAAGAAGTAACCGCAAAAGTTGTATGTCAAAATGATAATTCACATATTGTTAGAGAAACAGTTACTGCTACACTTCTAACAGATACTGCATCAACATGTGCAGTTAAAGGTAGCGGTCATTATGAAGCAACATTTGAGAATGAATTATTTGAAAAGCAAGTCGAAACTGATTCAGTAGAACTTCCTCTTATTGATCATAAATATAGCCTTTCATATGCTGATTCAAGTTATAATACAGAAACTGGTAAAGTCACTGCAGCAAAGAAATGTAGTGTATGTAGTGATGTAGTTACAACTGAACTTGATGTAATAGCAGATTTTAGTACTATTACAGCTGATTCAGGTCTTGTAGCAGTAGAAGGCACAATAACTAAAACAATAGCAAATGGTTTATATTTTGATGGTGAAGAAACATTTGAATTATTTAAGCCAAACACAGAATTAAATTATAAAGTTGGGGATGAAATTGTAGCTTTTGGTTATGCAAAAGAATTTAATTCAATTATTGAACTTGATACAGGTTGCATAATCATTTATATTAAACCTGTCCCTGTTACAATAACCAATAATATTTCTGGAGCAACATTAAGTGATATAAAAGTAAATGGCGTCTCAGTAGGCACACTATCTGAAACATTATCGACTAATGATGTACTAACATTTAAGGTTACAGCAGATGATGAAACAAAAGAAATTAAAAATGTATTAGTTAATGGAGCTATAATCCCTGCTGATTCAAATGGTGTTTATTCAGTTACCATAACATCTGATATAATACTTTCAGTAGAACTAAGAAAAGCTGGCGTTACAGTAAGTTATATTAAAGCATTAAATGAAGATTACATTTATGATGAAATAGAAGTTTATCTTGTTGAAACCTCAAAGAGTAAAGCTGCAGGTGCATTTGATTCTACTAGATATCAGGCTGTAGATGTAACAATGGAAGATGATGTGCTTACTACTAATACTAATGCAACATTATTCAAATTAATAAAATCTGATGTCTCATGGCTATTATTTGATACAGTTAACGCTAAATATGTTAAATTAAATAGTGATTCTAAAGGCAATAATTTAAAACTTGTTGATTCTTCAACAGACGCAACATTATGGACTATAAGTTTTGACAGTGGTAATGTGCTTATTAAATCAGGCAATATGTATATTGAGTCTAATAGTTCTAACTATACTTTTACAAATTATGCTGAAACTCAAAATAAAATTCAATTATATGTATATGCTGAAGATTTTATTACACCTACTATAGTTTCAAGTAAAGACGCTACATGTGATGATACTGGTCTTAGTGCAAGCGCATATTTGATTAATGAAAAATATTATTCTGATCCATTTGGTATGAATGAAATAGAAATTTCATCAATTACTATTCCAGCCTTAGGCCATAATTATGGTGAGCCAGTTTGGAATTGGTCAAGTGATCATTCGACTGCAACAGCATCATTTGTTTGCACTCGTGATGAAAATCATACATTAGAATTAAATGCCGTTGTTGTTAATAATAGTGGTATTTATACAGCCACTGTTGTTGATCCTAACAATGAAGGGCAAACATTAAGTGACACCGTTAATACTAATGTTGATTATAATGTAACATTAAATTATAATGTAAATCATATCGCTTCAATAACACCAAGTGAATTTACTAATGGTACAGCTATATCAAAAACAAGTGGTACCACCTTAACATTCGAGATAACTTTAAATAGTGGATATGGAATAGCATATGTTAAAGCTGGTGATACAAACTGTAATGTTTCAGAAGAAGATGGTAAACAAGTATTTAGTTTAACAGTAAGTGGTGATACAATAATTAATATTACAACTGGTATATTAGTTACTGCTTCAATGACTAGTAAAAATTCTCAAACACCATTAGAAACTGTTGAAAATTGTGCAACATATCTAGGATTTAATCCATATATCTTTAGAATTGTTGCAGTAAAAAATAGCGCTAACAATCCTAAAGATTATTCAGAACTAAGGTTGTATTATAATGCGAATGGTTCTAATAAAATAACATTTACTATTGAGCAATTTGGATATATTAAATCAATAACATTTGTTTCTGATAAAACATTAGTTGATGGTGAAGGTAATGCGCTTTCAAGTCCAGTAACAATTAATTCATCTAGCTTTTCTTTGGCTCCGAAATCAGATAAATCGCAGGTCTCTTCACTTAGTATTACTTATGTTGTAATTAATGAAGAAGACTATAATAGAGCTGTAACAACATATACTGCAGAAACAAATTTAAGCAATAATGCAAATAAATTTGCATCATCATATGATGATACTGAAACAATAACTTTAGATAATGATGTTACTGCAACCCTTAAATCACCTGATTCATGTGAATATATTAATTTATCTACAACTGGACAAGTTGTGATTTCTAAAAATGCAACATATGATGATATTGAAGTTACATTAACTTTAGAATCTGTTGTAAGTGGTATCACTAAAACTCAAGATGTAACATTTACATTGTCAAAAATAGATGTAGAAGCAATATTAAGTTCTAATGCTTCAAAATTTGCATCATCATATGATGATGCTGCAACAATAACTTTAGATAATAATGTTACTGCAACCCTTAAATCACCTGATTCATGTGAATATATTGATTTATCTACTGCTGGACAAGTTGTGATTTCTAAAAATACTACAACTACAAATGTTTCAGTCACTTTAACATTAACTTTAAATTCTAGTTCTCAAGATGTTCAATTTACTATTCTTGGTGGAGATGTTTTAGGGAATATTAATGTCAAAGAAAGTTATGATTCTGATGCAACCATTATCTATCCGGAAACAGTAACTGCCGCCTTTAAAAACATTGAATCTTCAGACTATGTTACAATAAATAATGATGAACATAAAATTTCAATATTAGAAAACAAAACTTATACTAGAATTGAAATTTCAATAACTTTTACATATAATGGTACTACAAGAGATGTTGCTTTGGTATTGCTAGAATTAATAGATGTTACAGATACATTAAATTATTCTACAACAGGTGCAACAGGGAATTCTTATGTTGCATGGAGCGACAAAACCGCAACTTCATCTGCAGTATATGCAGGAAATAGTGCTGGAGGAAATAGTAGTATTCAGCTTAATTCAACCAGCCCTAAAGGCATTGTTTCAACAACTAGTGGTGGAAAATTAAAATCAGTAACATTAAAATGGAATTCAAACACAACCAGTGGTAGAATAGTAAATGTTTATGGCAGCAATACTGCATATACTGCAGATACTGCAGCTAGTAACCTATATGACAGTTCAAAACAAGGCACTCTTTTAGGGACTATAGTTTACGGAACAAGCACCGAACTAACAATTGATGGTGAC
>CAKZZJ010000174.1 GCA_937885165.1 uncultured Caryophanales bacterium | reverse complement strand
ACAACAAGTAACTGAACAAGACAAAGGTAATGATAATTATGTTTTCCAAATTAATTTAACAGCTGGTGATAATTTAGTTGTTGAAATGGATGGAACTGCATTAGAATTTGGAAATGAATTTACAGCAGAAACTGGCACATATATAGTATATGTCAACAA
This sequence comes from uncultured Caryophanales bacterium, assembly GCA_937885165.1. Taxonomy (GTDB): domain Bacteria; phylum Bacillota_I; class Bacilli_A; order Acholeplasmatales; family Anaeroplasmataceae; genus Anaeroplasma. Next base: position 5,104 of record CAKZZJ010000174.1, on the reverse strand, counting down.
TAATAATTTAATTTACCCTGTAAAACAATAAAACACATAGATCTATAATTAAATTATGTTTAGTAATTAATGTTTTTCTATGTGTCTTAAGATTAATTTACGCATAATTTAATACTTATTCAACATTAATAAAGGCACATTAAAATTGCATTCTTTTTAAATTGCATAAAAATGTGCCTTTAATAATATTGCGCACGCGCATGCGCACAAAAAGAAGGAGAGGTAAGTATGATTAATAACAAATTAAAAACAATCATCAAAAGCTTAATGCTCTTATTTGTATTAACCTTAACCCTTATTCTAGCAGTTGCGTGCTCATCAGGTGATGAAGAACCTACTTCAACATCTGGTGAAGTACCAACAACAGTGGATCCAACTCCTGTACAAACTGTTGATGAAAATGGTAATCCAATTGCGTTATACAAGATTGCCTTTTACACAGGAAATGGTGCTAGTCAAGTTGAGGCGATGACAAACATTAAAGCTGGCGATCCAATAAGTGCACCAGAAGATCCAAAATGGGCATATCACACTTTTGATGGTTGGTATACTGATTATAATGAAGATCCAGCAAAGATGACAAATAAATTTGAATTCAAAACAATGCCGGCTAAAAATTTATGTCTATATGCAAAATGGATTTCTTCTGTGAGTGATGATACATTACAAGATTATGAAAATGAGCTTAATACATCATCAGAAGAAGGTCACTTATATATTCACTACATGAGATTTAATAATGTAGCTTCTGATTATGAACCACTTAATCTTTGGGTTTGGCCATATCAATATGCCGGAAGAGAATTTGATTGGATTCGTGATGCAAATGGCAATATCGTAATTGATGATATCGCTGGTGCTACATGTGATATCGATATGACAGTTAAATACACTGATGCTGGAAAAGAAGGAAATGAACCAATGCAATTCCTAATTAATTCAGCAGTAGCAGAAAATTATAAACATAACGATATCAAAAATCCTAGCAATTATATGAACCCAAGATCTGGTTTCTTAATTGTTTATAAAGATAGTAAAGATTCAGGTACTCACTGGAGAAGTGATGGTAATGCAGACCAACTATTCAATATTGAAGATGCAATATGGGATAATGGAAGCTTACATATATTCTGTGTTCAAGATAATGTCTCAAGCTTCGTATACCATATAACAAATCAAAAAACTATCGTAAATCCATACGAAAATGATGATGGTTCACACGTATCTATTTCAAATGTAAATAGTAGTGAAATCCTAAAATTAAAATACGGTACACAATTATTTGATACAGTTACGGGTGTTGGATATCAAATTATGGTATCTTCATTTGCTGATTCTGATGGTGATGGTATGGGTGATATCAGAGGTATCATCAGCAACTTTGACTACATTAAGAAATTAAATGTAGATGTAATTTGGTTAACACCAATTCAATTATCTGATAGTTACCACGGCTATGATATTATCGACTACAAAGAAGTAGATCCTAAATTTGGTACTTTAGCTGACTATAAAGAATTGCTTGAAATTGCTCACGATAACAATATCAAGGTAGTTATGGACTTAGTACTAAACCACACTTCAACAAATAACGTATGGTTCCAAAATTCAGCTAAATTAATTGTTGGTGAAGATGGTACGCAATATCGTAACTTCTATCAATGGAGAAACCATGAAAAAGAAACTGATTTATCATCTGACTGGTATCCATATAGCGAATATGCATATTCATATTATGGTAAATTCTCTCCATCAATGCCAGAACTTAATTACGATTATCAAGGTACAAGAGACGCAATCGTTGATGTAGCTAAATATTGGTTAGGTATTTTAGGTAATGGTAAGGGTGTAGATGGATTTAGAATTGATGCAGTTAAGCATATCTATATGGCGGATGAAGTTACACCAAGTGCATCTGACATCATAATTTCTGATTATGATGCTGATACAGAATCAGATTATAGTTCTAACTTAACAAAGAATATCAACTTCTTTACATATTTTGCAAATGAAATTAAAGCAGAATATCCTAACTGCTATCTAGTTGGTGAAAACTTCGATGGCCATGCATATAATGTAGCTCCATATTATTCAGCATTTGATGGTATGTTAGACTTCTATATGTATTACAACTTCGGTGAACTTGCAACATATCCTACAGCCTCTGCAAGTCTTGCAGGTAACAGCACATCTTCAGGTGGCTCTGTTCCAACAGGAACAAACACTAATAAATTAAGAGGCGGAGAATGGGATTTCGAAGGTGTATTAGGAACTGAAAAAGCTTATTCTAAATACGGCCTTGAAGGTACAGCAAACAACAACGCTGATGTAGTTGATTCGCTATTCACTTCTAATCACGATATCCCAAGACTAATGAATAATGTCGTAAGAACCTATAGTGGAGCTAACTGGACTGCAGGTACTGTTACTGCAGCAAATAAAGATTTTGCTGAAAAATATTCAAAAGCTATTATCGCAACTATGATGTGTCTTCCAGGAGTATCATATATCTATTATGGCGATGAGCTTGGTATGTCAAGCAATTATGAGACAGGTCAAACAAAGACTAGTCCACACGTAGATAGACAGTACCGTCAACCATTTAAGTGGACAACAAAAGATTATGATAATGGCGGCAGTAATTATATTACTCACTTCTCTATTTCAGGTGATGCAACATATTATGTAAGATGGGATGACTATAATAAGACAGTCTCAGGTGCAGAAGAACAAGATAAGGATACAAATTCATTCTTAAATTATGTACGTTATTGGACAAATTTAAAATCAAATGATGCTGTAATAAGGTATGGTGAATATGCTTATAAACCAGTTGAATGGAATCCAGGAAACGTAGCTCAAGCATTATTCTCATTCACAAGAACATATCAAGGAACAACTTATTGGATTGTAACTAATTTTGATTCTAGTGATTATACTAACCTTTCTATCTTTAACAACTACGATGTTGTAGCTGTAACACCTGGTGGATCAAAAACTACACTACCTTCTGGTGGTACTATAGTTGTTAAATTATCTTAATTAGGGAGGCATTATGAGTAAAAAAAGTAAATTGTTTTCCTTAATTGCTACTTTATTTACAGTATTTGCCTTAGCTTTTGTGCTTATTTCCTGCTCAGGAGATAGCGAAGATATATCAAGTTCAAATGGTGGAACAACAGGTGGAGAAAATCCACCTGCAACCACTACAGAATTAAGTAACGTAGATACACCAAAAAATGTTAAAGTTGATGGTGTAGGAAAAGTTACTTGGGGACGTGTAACTGGTGCAAGTGAATATAGAGTTGATGTAAATGGTAATGTTAAAACGGTAAGATTTACAAACTTTGATTTACTTACATTAGATACTCTTCCTACTGATGGTAAATTTTCAATTAAAGTACAAGCAGCTAATGCCGAATATGAAAGTGGATGGAGCGATACTTTAACCTATAATTACGAAGGTAGTCCAATTCTTACACCAACAGTAAGTGGAATTGATGGTACAGTTATATCTTGGACTAAAGCAAACATAACAGATTTTGAAGGTATTTCAAAACCATATCCTGTTGTTATTGTAGGAAATAAAGAAAATAAGTTAGCAAGTGATGCCACAAGCTTTGATTTAGCTAGCGTAAATACAGTTAGCGATATTTCAATAAATTATGTTGGTGATGGAATATATTATAAAGATAGTGCAAAAATTAAATTAATTTATAATCCAACATCTAAATCGCTATCTTTAGCTGCTCCAACTAATGTTCATATGGAAGGTGACATTCTTACATTTGATAAAGTTGAAGGAGCAAATATATATTATTTTAAGGATGTTTATAACACAGTTACTTCAAGTACAAGTGATGAAATAAATGCTTTAGCAAGTGACCGTGAAGGACATTTCTTAATCCAATCTATGTGGGCTGGAAATACTGATTTAAATATCAATGATTCTCTAGCAACTGATGTTACTTACTTCAAAGAAGAAGAAGGAAGTGGAACAGAAGATGATCCATTCTTAATCAGCACAACAGCTCACTTACGCTATATCGAATATTATGAAGCTATGGGTCAAGCAAAATATTATAAGCTTACAAATGATATAGCATTTAAAGAATATACACCAGAAAATGATGAAGATTATAGTAATTTTTATAATCTAGGTAGTTTATCTGGAGTAATCGATGGCGATAATCATTCTCTTAAAAATATCGTAGTTTATTATAAAGATGGTTATAGCTCAATCTTTGATTCAATTACTAAAACTGGTAAAATTAAAAATCTAAAAATTGAAAATACCGCTTGGCGTACATGGACTAATCGAACAAATGATGGAATCATGCACGAAAAGGGCGGTGAATGTTCAATTTTAGCTTATACAAATAGCGGTACAATTGAAAACATTACTTTAGTTTCTGGTAATGTAACAGCCGTAAAAGATGGTGCTTCTGGTTTAGTATCAATAAATAGAGGAACCATTAAAGATTGTACATTAGAAAGAGGCTTTACGGTATATGGAAATAATGAAGCTGGTGGCTTTGCAATATATAATGCTGGTACAATTGAGCATTGTATCAACAATGGTATCGTAAGTGGTGCCTCAACTATCGGCGGAATTGTTGGCCGTAATGCTGGTTTAGTTACTAAATGTGGTAACAATGGTGATATTAAAGGCGATATCTATGCTGGTGGTATCGTTGGCTACAATTACAATATCTATACAAACGAAGGTATGCAATATGACACAATGGTTTCATATTGTTACAACAAAGGCACAGTAACTTGTACAGCATATGCTGGTGGTATCGTTGGTAGAAATGGTTCTGATGGAATCAATGAGCTTGGAAAAGAACATTTCGCTAATGCCGGAATATATGGATGTTATAACAGAGGTAGCGTATCAGGAATTATCTCAATTGGTGGTATTGCTGGTTATAATTATGCATGGTATGAAGGATCAAATGATGCAGGCTTTGGTCTTAGAGCTTGTTATTCAACAGGCGATATAAATTATAATGTTTCAGGCTTTGAACCAAATAGATTATATCTTTCTGTAAGTGGTTGTTCTTGGGCAGAAGTAGATTCACCAGATATAAGAATACATATG
>CAKZZJ010000173.1 GCA_937885165.1 uncultured Caryophanales bacterium | reverse complement strand
CGAGATCGTGATGTGACTGGAGTTCAGACGTGTGCTCTTCCGATCTTTATTCAGTGAGCTGTTTAAATTATTATGTCGATTAGAACATTTAGAATAATATCTGTCATTGCAAATTTAGTTACTATTCTTATTGATTTATTTTTAGGCATATTCTTATTTCATTTTTCAAAAAGTTTCTATTACTGTACTTTGTTTTTTATAATGGGTATTGCATTCCTAAATTATGGTTTAATTATACTTGCTTATTACACAGTTAAAGGATATGATATGAAGCCATTTACTCTAGCAATACATTCAAGCTATCTTATGGTTTCTATAGCAGCATATTATTTTATAAGAAATTTAGATTATTATGATGAATATCCATATCTTTATTGGGTAATACCAGGAATAATTATATTTATATTTATTACCCTATTTGTAATACTAGATAAGAAACAAGAAAAAAAGCAAAAGAACAAACCAAATATTAAAGCAAATATAAAATAAGATAATAAAAGGCAATTTTCACATTTTGAAATTGCCTTTTATTAATTATTTATACCATTTGATTGGTTCAATATTATTTTTTATTAGAAATTCATTTGTTTTAGAAAATGGTTTTGATCCAAAAAAACCATTATATGCAGATAGAGGAGATGGATGAGCAGAAGTGAGTATTAAATGATTCTTATTAGTTAAATATTTAGTCTTGCTTATGGCATTTCTACCCCAAAGAATAAATACTATAGGTCTATTAATATCATTTAATAATTTTATGCAGTTATCAGTAAATATTTCCCATCCATGATTAGAATGAGAATTAGCCATATGGGCCCTTACTGTGAGTGATGTATTAAGCAATAATTCTCCTTGTTTTGCAAGATAATCTAAATTACCATCCTGATTAATTACAACACCTAAATCAGAAGACATCTCTTTATAGATGTTTTGTAGTGAAGGTGGTATTTTAGGGCATGTAACACTGAACGCAAGGCCGTGAGCTTGATTTTCTTCATGATATGGATCTTGCCCTAATATAACTACTTTGATGTCTTTAATGTCAGTTACGCTTAGTGCATGAAAAATAAGATTATATGGTGGGTAGCATGTATAATTTTTATATTCATTAACTACAAAATCTTTTAATTTGATATAATATTCTTTTTTACTTTCGTTTTCAATAAATTCTTTCCATGTATTCATCTTGTATCTGCCTCATATAATGAATTATATTATAAATATAAAATTTTTAAAGATTTATTTTAATTTGTATGAATAGACATTTTAATATTAATTTGTTATAATATGGAAGTTGAAATTGTTCTCGTAGCTCAGCAGGATAGAGCGTTCGCCTCCTAAGCGAAAGGTCGTGCGTTCGAATCGCATCGGGAACGCCATATAAACAATAAAATCATTCTTGTTATGGGATGATTTTTTTCATTTATATTGGTATATTAAAGCCTTTAGATTTCATGTAATTTAAATATTCAAAATATTCTTGCAATGTCTTAAATCCTAATTGCTTCATTTTTACTAAAGCATTTTTTAAATAAATACATATCTAAAATCTTCATTGGTGTATATAATTCACCAAGTCTTTGGATTGCTGTATTTATTGATTTTTCATTTTATTATTCCTGCTTTAAAAACTCATTTAATATTTTTGATAGTTCAATAGGATTATCAATATTAACTGTATGGGCTGCATTTTTAATAATTGATAATTCGCTATTTTCAATTGAATTATAAATTATTTTTGAACTTTCTAAATTAATGAAATCATTTTCACCACAAACAATTAATGTCTTGCATATTACGTCATTAACCTTAGATGGAATATCAACATCATAAGTTGTATTTACCAAATTAATAAAATCTTGCTTTTGCAAACCTAATCCTGTAAATGTTTCTTCAGGCATTTGGCCAAACATTTCATTTTGTTTTATCTTTAATTCTTTAGGGACAATATATGGAGTCGCAATAAGAACTAGAGAATTTACTTTATCGGGATATTTTGATGTGTAATCTAAAGCTAATACTCCACCCAAACTAAGCCCACAAATATTTACCTTCTCACTATAACTATTCAACATCTTTTCAATCTTTAAAAAAACTTTTTCATAATTTACAGGAGATTCAATATTAGAAAATAAATCAATAGCAATTATATCATTATCATTACCCAAATTCAATTTTACATTATCCCATGAACTTGAAGATTGTCCTAATCCATGAATCAATACTGTTTTCATACTCAAAAAACTATATACTATTATTTCAAAGTATATTTCTTACCCTCCTTAATTACTTTGTTATCTTTTAATAAATTTACAATAGCCTTCAAAATCATCTACTTCCAAACTTTTGAAAAGTATTAATTTAGCGACACCATACTTGCTTTTTTTATTTGATATATCACATTAAATAATCTTATTCAATTTCAGTTCTAATTGTAAATTCATTAGGAAGATAATAATGTGGTGAAACTTCATCCGTTAAAGCAAGAATTTTATTATCATTAATAATAATTTGCACATATTTTATAATTAAATTTAACATTTTCTATTTTAAATGTTAAATCTTTTTTATTATTCATAGTTTATCCTATTCTAGTACTTTCCAGTAGCCAGTTTTCTTAGATCCTATTAATTTCAAGATAAATATGGTTCTTTGATTATGAGTGGACTATAGTAACAATCCCCACAAGAACACTTGCATAAATGGTGTGTTTCAAAGTATTGAAATGAAAGACATTATATCTTAAACCATTGTATTAATCTATAATTGATAGTGTCATTTGAGAAACATTAAATTTTATCAATCAGTTCAATTAAGTTTGTATAATCTTCATTACTGATTTCATATAATTTGTAGATGTCAAATGTCTCAATTTGTCTATCAACATACCAATATAATGAAATGTAATTATTATCTTCTAATAATCTAAAATTATTAAGACTACGCTTAATGTGAAAAGAATATAATGATTTGGAATTATGTAGTTGTTTTTTATCATCATATCCAAGTTTTACTTCATTTAAGGCAACATCTCCAAAAAATTCTTTTAATAGAGATGAAGAATCTACCTTTTCTTCCCCTGTCCTTGAATCAAAAATTATAATATCATTGTTTAAATAAAAATCTAAATTAAGTTCTTTTTCATATTCATCTCTTGCCCTAGAATCACTATAATTCCATACTAGTTCAAATATATATGAACAACTTGTTAATGATAAAAGCATAAATGATGTTACAATGGAAAAAAATAAAGTTTTTGTTATTTTACTCACGAGACACCTCAAATTATTAACAAGCCATAATATCTAGGTTTGAAGATACATATTTTATAAATTCCTTGGCAATAAATTTGCGAACATTTAGTGATGGCATTTTTGTTTTGCCAGTCATAATTGAAACATAACTAGAGGTAATTTCAAAATTATCACTATTAATATAGTTGCCATTTTCATCTATCTTTAAATTTAAAAAATAGCATACTTCGTTTTTAAAGTTTTTATAGTTATTTTCAACATCACCAATTTAATAATGAACGATTGTGTTAATTTTGTCAAAAAATATATTATTATTTTTATATTTAGGAAAAAAATAAACACAATATGCATACTTTAATTTTTTAAAAATCCGAATTTTTATAGCTTTAGTTACTTTTGCTTCATTAATCGAAAATTTAGGATATTCTAAATTTTTTCTGATATCCGCATAAAAGAAATATTCCGTAGTATATTTCAACTTCGGAATAATTTATCAGTAATTACATAAGAAATAATCTAGTTCAATTAATGCTTCTTTTAATTCTTCATTCTTTTCTTTTTGTATCAATTCGGAAAGATATATTGCATCAGCATCAGAAATAACAAAACTTAAATCATATGATTGTTCTATAAGAAATGATAAAAATCTTGCTTTTTCACTTTTTTCCCTTCGCAATATCTTTCAATTACAATTCTTGACCATTCATCCATTATCTTGACCTCGCCTTTTATAAATTGGTTTTGTTTTATTTGAAAACAATAAGAATTTTTTAAATTTTAGGTACCTTGTTTTTTATTCTTCATCTATCTCAAAAAGAGGCTCAGCATTTTTTAAATCTTCAGGTTTATACATTTTTGATGTATATAATATTCCATCTAAATGATCATATTCATGCTGAAATACAATTGCCGGATAACCTTCTAATGCCATAGTTATATTTTTTATTTTCTTAGTACTATAATCATATGATAAAGCTTTGATCGTTATTTTTTTTGATCTAGGTGTAACAAGGCCTTCAGTATCTCTAACTACAGAAAGACAGCCTTCGCCATTAGGTAGGTAGATCTCTGATTTTGATCTTTCGATTATTTTTGGGTTTATGAAGGTGTAGAAATATTTTTTGTTATCTTTACTTAAGAAGTCATTACAGTTTATAGCGAACATTCTTTTATTTACGCCAACTTGTGGGGCAGCAATACCTACACCGGGTCTAATGTTATACTTTTGACATAATTCTTCATTTTCTGATACTATTAAATATTCTAATAAACCATCAAGACATTCTATTTCATCTTTTGATAATGGTAGTTTAACTTCACTACACACTTCATATAAAGAAGAAGTGCCTTCTTTAACTATATCTTTGTCATAATACAAATCAATCACCTACTTGTTAATATATTCATACATAATAATCGCTCCAGCTATAGAAACATTTAATGATTCCATATTATCTAATTTAATATAGATATTTTTATCGATAATATTTGATATTTCCTTACTGATTCCATTTCCTTCATTGCCTAATATTATGGCAATCTTTTTCTCTTTTTTAATATCCTTTATATCAGTTCCATTTCTGACATTTGTTCCATATATCTCATAATCATTTAATGTGGGAATAAATGATAATAAATCGATATTATTTAAGATGTTTAATTTAAATATAGCTCCTTGTGAGCTTCTTATTACTTTATCATTATATAAATCACATGAACCCTTTGATATTATTACTGTATCAAATTTAAAAGCTTTAGCGGTTCTTAAAATTGTGCCTAAATTACCAGGATCTTGGATATTATCTAAAATCAAGATATTATCTGATAATGGTTTAATTTCATTTATTTTACATAAGGCAACTTCTGTAACAACAGTATCAGTTTTGCATATTTTTTTCATTACAGGTAATGAAACTAAAGTATAACCTGGAATTTCATCTATGCTATAGGCTTCTATAACAGCGTTTGCTTCAAATGCTTCTTTAACGAGATGCTTACCTTCAACTAAGAAAGTATTTGTTTCTTTCCTATATTTAGCCTGATGTAACTTAATTAATTCTTTTATTTTTGGGTTATCTTTTGACGATATCATCCTATTGAATCCACCATTTCAAGTTTGATTAGTCTGTTTAATTCTACAGCGTATTCCATAGGTAATTCTTTGCTGAATGGTTCAATGAAGCCCATTACTATCATTTCTGTTGCTTCAGCTTCTGTCAAGCCCCTGCTCATTAAATAGAATAATTGTTCTTCATTAACTTTTGACACTGTTGCCTCATGTTCGATATACATATCACCATTTTTTCCAATGTTTGTCGGAATTGTATCACTTGATGAAACATCATCAAGTATAAGAGTATCACATTCGACATGACTTCTTGCCCCTAATGCTTTATCCTCACAAGATACAACACCACGGTAGTTTACTTTGCCACCACCACGGGATATTGATTTAGAGATGATAGTTGAAGTGGAATTTTTACCAAGATGAATCATTTTCGCACCTGTGTCCTGAAGTTGACCTTTGGATGCGAAAGCAATAGAGATTGTTGTTCCTTTTGCACTTTCGCCCTTTAATATACAGGCTGGATATTTCATATTAAGGCCAGAACCAACATTACCATCGATCCACTCCATATGGCCATAATCATCAACAAGTGTTCTTTTTGTTACTAAATTCACGATGTTATTAGACCAGTTTTGAACTGTTGAATATCTACAGTGGGCATGTTTTTTAACATATATCTCGACTACTGCAGCGTGAAGTGAATCTTTAGAATAAAGTGGTGCAGTACAGCCTTCTACATAATGAATATCAGCCTCATCTTCAACAATTATCAATGTTCTTTCAAATTGTCCCATTCTTTCAGTATTGATTCTGAAATATGACTGAACAGGCTTTTCTAGTTTTACTCCTTTTGGAACATAGATGAATGAACCACCGCTCCAAACAGCACTATTTAATGCTGCATATTTATTATCATCATATGGAACAATTTTACCAAAATATTCTTTTACAAGTTCGGGATATTTTTTTACGGCTGTATCAGTATCACAAAATATTACTCCTAAATCTTCAAGCTCCTTCATGTTGTTATGATAAACTACTTCTGATTCAAACTGAGTAGAAGTACCAGCTAAATATTTAGCTTCAGCCTCAGGTATACCAAGTTTATCAAATGTTTCTCTTATTGCTGGAGGTACATCATCCCATCTATTTTCAGTTTGTTTACTGGATTTTATGTAATAAGTATATTCATCAAAATCGATTTCTGATAAATCAGGTCCCCATGTTGGATTTTCTAATCTTAAAAATGCATCATATGCTTTAAGTCTGAATTCACGCATCCAGTCTGGTTCATTTTTGGCATCTGAAATAAATTTGATAACATCTTTTGATAAGCCTTTGCCTGAAGATAATACTACCTCGGCATCAGTTTTAAATCCATATTTATAATCACCGATGATATCATTAATGTTTTCATTTTTGGTCATTTTTCGTAACCTCACTTATTCCTTGCTCAATAGCTTTCCAAGATAAAGTTGCACATTTGATTCTGGCTGGAAAGTCCTTGACACCCATATACGCTATTGCCTCACCTAATTCTTCTTCATATAGTGGTTCATTTCCTATGACCAAAGAATAAAAATCAACGATTAATCTTTTGGCATCTTCAATGCTTTTTCCTGTTAATACATCGCTCATAACAGAAGCACTTGAACAACATATAGAACAACCCTTGCCATCATGATGAATTTCTTTTATGATACCATCTTCAACAAATAATTCGATATTCATATCATCACCACAAGATGGATTGTTAAGATGTACAAAATGATATTTATCACTTTTTAATAATCCTTTGTTTTTAGGATTTTTATAATTATCCATTATTACAGTTCGGTAAAGTGTATTTAAATCCATAAATTATCACTCCTAGAATTTGCCGAAGAAGTCCTTAGCTTCTTTTACAGCTTTAATAAAATTATTTACATCATTCATATCATTATAAAAATAAAATGATGCCCTTATTGTTCCTAAAACACCCAAATGCTTAGTGATTAATTGAGCACAGTGGTGTCCGGCTCTAATACATACATTATTATTATCAAATACGCTTGCGGCATCATGAGGGTGCACGCCATCAATATTAAAAGCGATTATTCCTGTTTCTGCAGTTTTGTTATAGATAGTTATACCATCTATCTTTGATAATTCATTAGTAGCTTTTTGTTTTAATTCATATTCATATATATTTATATTAGATAGCCCAATATTAGAAACATATTTTATGGCCTCAGCCATTCCTATGGCTCCTGCTATAATTGGGGTTCCTGCCTCAAATTTATATGGTATAGTTTTATATGTTTGATTATCCATATCAACTTCATCAGCCATATCGCCGCCAAATTCAATTGGGTCCATCATATTCAACAATTCTTTTTTGCCATAAAGTACGCCTATTCCTGTAGGTCCACATATTTTATGACCTGAAAAAGCCAAGAAGTCACAATCTAAATCCTTGACATCTACATTCATATGAGGGACTGCCTGAGCGGCATCAACGATTACTTTTGCGTTATATTCATGTGCTAGTTTTATTATTTCCTTTAAAGGCGTAATAAAGCCCATAACATTTGAAACATAAGTTATGGCAACAACCTTTGTATTTTTAGTCAAAACCTTTTTAAATTCTTCTAATGTAATTCTATTATCATTATTAAGACTTACATATTTTATTATGGCTTTTTTCTTTTTAGCTACATTAAACCAAGGCATATGAGAAGAATGATGTTCTAATTCTGTTGTTATAATTTCATCACCTTCATTAATAAATGATGAATAAGATGAAGCAACTAAATTAAGTGAAGAAGTAGTACCTCTTGTGAATATGATTTCTTCTATATCAGCATTTAAAAATTCAGCAATAGTTTTTCTTGCATTTTCATATAATTCTGTTGCTTCATATGATAATTCATATACACCTCTATGAACATTACAGCCATATTTTCTATAATAATTATCAACACTATTTATAACACAGTCTGGCTTTAATGCCATAGCGGCACTATCTAAATAGCTTAAATTGGGATTTTCTCTTAATAAAGGAAAATCATTTTTATATTTTTTAAAATCCATATGTAATCACTTCTTTATCAGATTATCGATATCATTTTCAAGTTTTTCTTTTAAAACATCATCATCGATATTATCGATAAATGGTTTTATGATACCATTTAATATAAGTAAGAAGGCATCATCTTTTGAAAGGCCTCTGCTCATTAAATAAAATAAGCTTTCATCACTCATTTTGCCGATTGCGGCACCATGTGATGCAAAACAATCATATTCATCAATCAATAATATCGGTTTAGATGTAATTGATGAAGAATTATCCATTACTATACCTTTAGATAATTGTCTACAATTTGATTTATTCATTCTATGTTTGATAAAGCCTGTTGTATCAAACATAATATCTGAATTTTTAATTGCGACACCAAAATTTGAAATATCAGATATTGTCTCATTTTTATTATGATTGACTCTCTGAATGAATTTTGATTTACCATTTGAAAGAACTGATAATATTTTGGCATCCATCATAGAATTATTGTTTATTAAATCAACTACTAAATTTTCTAAAGTATCATTAATTGATATTTCATTTATATTTATTTCTCCATCAACAGAAAAATATCTATTTGTATTGGCAGAATCGATAATATTAACTTTCAATGATGATCTATCATTTACATAATATTTTATTTCTCCATTTGATATCATATCAAGGATATCAGCATGGATACCTTTTTCAACATAAATAGTAGAAGAAGATGATACTTTATAAATGACATCATCCATTTTTGTTATGTGATATATGTTATCTTGACCCAAAGTAGATATATCAACTATTTTTTTGTTCATTAGATTTTCTTGTCTTTATTTACAGCACAGCTACCAAGGATGGCGTGGGTCTTTTTCGCATCCTCTTTTTCTATTTCTATGCCTAATTCTTCTTTAACCCAGTCATAACCAAATTCATCAATCTTTTTGATTAATTCTTTGCCACCGGTTTTAACTATTTTGCCATTGATCATTATATGAACAAAATCAGGTTTTATATAATCTAAAAGTCTTTGATAATGAGTTATAAGAAGACATCCGAATTCATCTGAAACCATATTTGATACATTTTCACCGACGATTCTTAAGGCATCAACATCAAGTCCTGAATCAATCTCATCAAGTATTGCAAATCTTGGCTTTAACATCTTCATCTGAAGAATTTCATTTCTTTTTCTTTCTCCACCTGAAAAGCCCTCATTTAAATATCTATGAGCTAAATCTTCAGGCATTTTCAAATCCTGTGTAGCTTTATCATAGCTTTTTATGAAATTAAATAATGATATAGGCTTGCCTTCTTTTGCCTTCATTGCGGCTCTTATGAAATCACTATTGGTAACACCTGATACTGACTGTGGATTTTGATAAGCTAAGAATATGCCCATTCTAGCTCTTTCATCAACAGCCTTATCCATGATTGATTCGTTATCTATAAGGATATCACCGCCAAGTACTTGGTAGTTTGGACTCCCCATAATTACACTTGACAAGGTAGATTTACCTGTACCATTTGGCCCCATGATAGCATGAACTTCGCCAGTTTTGATCATCAGGTTTACACCTTTTAATATTTCTTTTTCTTCAACTCTTGCGTATAAATCTTTTACTTCTAGAGTAGACATTACTAATCAACTTCCTTCTTATATAATTTTGAATAATATATTTTATTAATCATTTCAAATAATGAATTTGGAGATTCATTTTTTAAATAATGTTTAGTGTTTGTTTTTTCTTTTGTAACATAAAAACTTGCCGCTTCAATAAAATATGAATATTTATTTTCATAACTCATTGAAACAAGGCGCATATCTTTTTCTTTTAAATAATTTTTTATTCCTGTTAAATCATTTATTTTTTTAGAATAAATTTTTAAATATTCAAGATTATCTAAATCCTTAAATTCATCTTTTACATCATTTCTTTGTATCTCTATATCGTTATCAAGTTCCTTTAACAAAGCTTCTATCTCATCATTTTTTTCTTTATTATTAAGAATCAAATAATATAGTGTTTCATCATGACATCCTTTATAAATGTTTGCATACTTAATATTCTTTTTTGAATCATAATACAATCTTGATACATCATCAAGCATGTTATATGTGATATTAAGGCTATCATCTATTATTGTGTTTTTAAAATAAGAAACATTATTTTCATTTAGAATTTTATCGATTTTTTTTACTACATCATTATCAATTTTTTCTTGATAAATATATTTAAGTGATTTCGCATCATAAAGTGCTGCCCCACTCATACATATTATCGGATTATTGATATTTACATCATCAAGCAAATGCATGAATGTATGGGGTGCCCTTGTCGTGAAGAATGTAGTATTGATTCCTAAATCATAAACTTTGTTTAATTTATAATTCATATAGCCTTTTATTGTTTCAGAATCATTTTTAAGTATTGAATCAATATCGATTGCGAATAAAAGATCTTTATTTTTATTCATATGAGGAAGCCTAAATAAATTCACACCTAAGGCCACAAATACGCCAACTATGGTTGATAATATTCTATTTAAGCCAAAAAGCCATATTCCATAAGTACTAGAAATACTTGGTGATGGATTGATAGTTACTGATAATAATGTAAGTATTGAAATAAATATCGCACCTGGTTTTTTAAAAAACAGACATACTAAAATAACTATTATCGCACAAATGGTTGATAAGATATATGGTATTATGAATGATACGATATCGGCATCCCCTATAAGTGGCCAGGCTTTATTTGTTATAATTTCATATAAAAATACAATAAGTATACCAACGAGACCACCGATGACTGAGGCAATAGATCTATTTTTTGCTTGTTCGATACTTTTGGTTTTAGTTGCTGAAACAGAATATGCCGTAGCGATTCCAGCAAAAAAAGGATTATATATCATATTTGATAAATCATCTGATACCCATTCGATTTTTGATATTAATTTTAATAATAAGAAAAGCATTAGACATATAAAAATGCTTATCGCAGTTTTTATAGTCCTAAGACCGATTCTAAATGAATTCATAAAACCTCTATTTTACGACAATATTTACGATTTTATTTACGACAACTATTACTTTTATTATTTCCTTGCCGGCAGTAAAATTTTTGATTTTTTCACTTGCTAGGGCAATCTTTTCCACTTCATCTTTATCCATATCAAGTGCTAGATCAATTTTATCTCTTAATTTTCCATTTATAGATATTGCATATGTTACTAAATTTTCGATAGTTTTTTCTTCATCATAAGTTGGCCAAGCTTCCTTTGATATAGAATTCTTATGACCATATGCTTCCCATATTTCTTCAGCGATATGAGGAGTAATAGGAGAAATAAGTTTTATAAATCCTTCTAAAAAGCCTCTATAAATATGATTACATTTATAAGCTTCATTAATAAATACCATCATCTGTGATATTGCAGTATTAAATGATAAATTTTCATAATCATTTGTTACTTTTTTAACTGTTTGATGATAAACTTTTTCTAAATTAGTATCATAATTATCATCGATTTTATCCTGATATTCACTTGATAACATAAGTCGATAAAATCTATCAATAAATTTGCGGGCACCCTTTAATCCTTCATTGTTCCAAGGCTTTGTTGCCTCAAGTGGCCCCATAAACATCTCAAATAAACGTAGTGCATCAGCACCATATTCATTTATTACTTCATCAGGGTTAACTACATTACCACGGCTCTTACTCATCTTTTCACCATTTTCACCTAATATCATACCTTGATGAACTAATTTCTTGAATGGTTCATCAGTATAGATGTAGCCTTGATCATGTAAAAATTCAGTCCAAAATCTTGAATATAATAGATGTCCAACTGTATGTTCAGGTCCGCCCACATATAAGTCAACAGGTAACCAATGCTTTAATAATTCATAATTTGCGAATTCTTTATCATTATTTGGGTCAATATAACGCATAAAATACCAGCTTGATCCAGCACTTCCTGGCATAGTATTGACTTCCCTTTTACCACTATTGCCATTTTTATTATAATTAACCCAATCCTGATCATTTTCTAAAGGAGAAGAACCATTTTTAGCTTTGTAATTTTTAAGTACTGGTAATACTAGTGGTAATTCATCAATATCAAGAGTTTCATCATGATCTTTATAATGAACTATAGGTACTGGTTCACCCCAATATCTTTGTCTTGCAAAAATCCATTCATGAAATTTATATGTTATAGCTTTTTTACCGATTTTGTTTTTTTCTAGGTATTCACAAATTTTATCTATGGCATCCTTCTTATTTAAACCATCCAAAAAGCCTGAATTAACATGAATTCCATCATCAACATAAGCTTCTTTTGTAATATCTCCACCTTTTAATACTTCGATGATATCAATACCAAATTTCTTAGCAAATGCGTAGTCCCTTTCATCATGAGCAGGTACTGCCATAATCGCACCAGTACCATAGGAAATTAATACATAATCAGAAATCCAGATTGGAATAAGTTTATTGTTTACTGGATTTACTGCATAAGCTCCGGTAAAGATACCGGTCTTTTCTTTATTTTCTGTTCTTTCTCTATCAGTTTTGTTTTTGCATTCCTTTTTATAGGCATCAACATATGGTTTTTGTTTTAATGTAGTTATTTTATCTACTATTTCATGTTCTGGCGATAAAACACAATATGTCGCACCAAAAAGTGTATCTGGTCTTGTTGTAAATACTTTGAATTTATAATCAGTATCACTGACATTAAAATCAATGTGTGCACCTATTGATTTACCAATCCAGTTTCTCTGCATCTCTTTTGTTGATTCTGGCCAGTCTAGCTTATCAAGATTTTTTAATAATGTTTCAGCATATTTAGGAATATCAAGCACCCACTGTTTCATCTTTTTTATTACAACAGGGTATCCGCCTCTTTCACTTTTGCCATCTATTACTTCATCATTAGCTAAAACGGAATTTAATTCTTCACACCAATTGACAGGCATTTCTATTTCTTTTGCCAATCCTTTTTTATAAAGTTCAATAAAAATCCATTGTGTCCATTTGTAAAATTTCGGGTCACATGTTGCAATTTCTTTACTCCAGTCAAAAGAAAGGCCTAACATCTTAAGCTGTTTTTTGAATGTCTCAATATTTTTATAAGTAAAATCAGCTGGGTTATTACCGGTTTTTATAGCGTATTGTTCAGCAGGAAGACCAAAGGCATCAAAACCCATCGGATGAAGTACATTATATCCCTGCATTCTTTTCATTCTCGCTAGAATATCAGTTGCGGTATAGCCCTCAGGATGACCTACATGAAGACCTTCTCCTGAAGGATATGGGAACATGTCTAGGACATAATATTTTGGTTTGGAAAAATCCCAAACATCAGTATAAAATGTATTATTGTCATCCCAATATTTTTGCCATTTCTTTTCAATTTTTATATGATTATATTCAGCCATATTAAAAAAGCCTCCTTTTTTGACCCATATATTATTTTATCACACATTTTCAAATAATTGTATAATTATTTTAAAATGAGAAAATTTAAACATAAAACTCAATATTGAATTAATTTATTTCATTTGTTATATTAGATGTGAGGTAGAAAAATGGCAGCAACAACTAATCTTAATCTAAGAAATAAAATAATATATCAAGTATTCGTAAGACAATATTCAGATACTCATAACTTTGAAGGTTTAAGAAAAGATTTAAAAAGAATTAAGGATTTAGGAATTGATTATATCGAACTTTTACCAATCCATCCGATAGGAAAATTAAACAGAAAAGGCAGCATCGGATCTCCATATTCAGTTTATGATTATTATGCGATAAATGAAGATTATGGATCATTAGATGATTTTAAAAATCTAATTAATGATATTCATAAACTTGATATGAAAATAATAATGGATATAGTATTTAATCATACATCAAGGGATTCTATTCTTACACAAAGACATCCAGAGTGGTTTTATAAAACTATGAATGGTGAATTTAAAAACAGAGTAGGTGATTGGAGTGATGTAACTGATTTAAATTTTGAAGATAAAAAGACATATGAATATCTTAAAGATGTACTCATTTATTACACAAAACTAGGAGTTGATGGCTACCGCTTTGATGTTGCATCATTAATCCCTTATGATTTTTTTGAATATGCATTTAAAGAAGTAAAAAAAATAAATAATGATATATTTTTACTTGCTGAAACAATACACTTGAATTTCAATAAATATATTAGGGATTTAGGCTATAACACATCAAGTGATGGCGAATTATATAATTTATTTGATGCTGAATATGAATATGACTGTAATGATTATTTACAACAATATTTAAAAGGTGAATGTGAAATTACAGAATATTTAAAAAGAGTTTATGATGAAGAAGCAATGTATCCTTTGAATTACATAAAAGTAAGATTTATTGAAAATCATGATTTCGGAAGGGCTGTTTCATTTTTAAATGATGAAATAAGGTTAAAAAATATTCTTACATTATCTTATCTTACAAAGGGAATGATGTTTTTATATAATGGTATTGAAACACTAACAAAAAGGCTACCTAATCTATTTGAAATAGATGAAATAAAATGGGAGAATTATAATAAGGATGGCATAGTTGATCTGATAAAAAAATTAAATAAAATCAAAAAAAGAGAATGCTTTATTAATGGTATTTGGGATTATAAAGTAGTAGATGATGTAGTTATTATTTCCATAAAAAACAGTATTCAGGAATTAAGAGGAATAATTAATTTAAATCATTATAAAGGTGAAATAAAAATAGATCTTTATGGTAATTATAAAGAACTTTTAAGCGATAAATATTATGACATAAATGGTCACGTAAAAGTAGAAGAAGAAGCTCTTATATTTGAAATAGCGAATGACAAAATTAGCTAAATTAAAATTTTTTTGAGTTTTCCGTTTTAAGATAAAGAATCACTAAAAGTATGGTTTTTTCAAAGTTATTTATTCATTTTGTTGTTTCCTATTTTGATGCATACCCTATGCCAAGGGCATGAATTTTAGTTTCATCATAACTGTTGCAATTATATTTTATATAACAAATCCAAAACATCACACTTGCATAAGTATTGGTTATTACCATTATTTAAATAAAGGTATTCATTAGGTG
>CAKZZJ010000172.1 GCA_937885165.1 uncultured Caryophanales bacterium | reverse complement strand
ATTAATGATTTAATCACAGATTTAAAAACTGATGGTATGATTTTGAATAATGGTGCTTATTTTGAATTTCATAATGAAGAACTTTTTTCATCCATTATCAGTATAAATGAAATATCAAATTTATTATTATATGGATTTTATCTTGAATTTAATACATTAAATGAAAGATTAAGAATTCAGGATTCTAATTTATTTAAAGAATATTCTTCTTTATTTAATATTAAAGAATCAGTAAAAGTATCATCATTAAACGAAATAAAACCATATTCTTTAATTGCCTTAACTACTAATCCTGAAAATGATTATGCTAATTTATTTCCAAATCTAGATTTTGAAAGAATCAGCCAATATGCTTTTGAAGTAAAAAATAAAAATATAAATAAATCTTCACCTGTAGAACTTCTAAAGATGAAATTCGATAATTATAAAATCATTTCATTTTTATATAACAAAAATGATTTGGATTTAGCTCATCTATCAGATATCATAATCGCAATGGAAAATGGTGATATGAGCTTACATAATTTCGCAGGATTCATAACTAAATCATGTGCGAATGATGGATTATATTTCGCTTTTGATACATATTTAAGAGGATTATATGAAGAAGCTTAATGTTGTTTTATACCACCCAGAAATCCCTCAAAATACCGGCAACATAATGAGAAGTACAGTTGGATTTAATGCGAAGCTTCATTTAATCAAACCACTTGGCTTTAAATTAGATGAGAAGGCACTAAAAAGAAGTGCCGTAGATTATTATCAATATATTGATTATGAATTATATGAAGATTTTGATGATTTTTTAAGTAAAAACGATGGTGAATTTTATTTTTTCACTAGATATGGTAATAAAGAGCCTAAAGATATTAAAATAATAAATGATAAAAATATCTATTTATTTTTCGGTGCTGAATCTACAGGTATAGCCTATGATATATTGAAAAGATATTATGATAAGTTATATAGAATACCTACAACAGATAAAATAAGAAGTCTTAATTTATCAAATACTGTGGCTATAGCACTATATCAAGTATCATCACTTTTAAATGATGATGAAATTTATAAGTTAGAACCAGACACCTTAAAAGGTGCTGATTTTATAAAAAATATTGATGTTAATGATTTAGATTACAAACATAGAGAATGGAGGTAATAGTTTTGAGTTTATCTAAATTTTTAAAGAAAAGAAAACCTTTATTAGTTAAGCTTGTTGATGAATTAAAAGATGATTATGACTATGTATCAATACTTGGTGCTGATGTTGAAGCTAAATCTATAGTCGTAAATAAGGTTACAACTCAAATTAATGAAGGCTTCGATAATCAATGTGGCTTTGTAGTCAAATTACAGAAGGGTCATGCATTCTATGAATATTCACTTAATGATGTATCAGGTGATATAAAAAAGCTTGCTGAAAAAATTAAAAATGAAATAGTAGTAACTAAAGAATTAGAAGCACTAGAAATAGATGCTAAAGTAAATGATGATGAAAAGCTTGAAAAATCATTTGTAAGAAAATCAGATTTAAATAAATATGAAATCAAAGATTATCTTGACTTTGAAACTAATCTTGTAAAAGAAGTTTTAAATGCTGAAAAACATTTTTTAAATGCCAATGTAGTTATTATGCTTCAAAATATTTCTAAAGTTTTTGTATCTAAAAACAAAGTATTGGATCAGAATTTTACATGGGTTAACGGAATAATTATGGGTGTTTATCGTTCTGATGAAGGTAAGATGGTTATGACTAGAGTAGGAGAATCATCATATCTTGTAAAAGATGTATTTGATAAATTACCAAAGGATGTAGAGAAATTAGTTGATAAATCATATCATTTATCAAAAGCTAAACCAATTGAAGCAGGTATGTATGATATTATTACTGACCCATCAATTTCAGGTCTTATCGCCCACGAAGCATTTGGTCATGGTGTTGAAATGGATCAGTTTGTCAAAGATAGAGCCAAAGGCAAATATTATGTAAATGATTATGTTGCATCCCCTATAGTAAATATGCGCGATGGTGCTGCATCAGTAATCCCTGCAAACAGAAATAATGTTTGTGTTGCTTCATATTTCTTTGATGATGATGGTATCCTTGCTAAAGATACTCAAATAATTAAAAATGGTATATTGGTATCAGGAATATCTGACTTAACATCTGCAAGTGAATTAAATACAACACCTACAGGAAACGGTAGAAGAGAAACATATAAGAGAAAAGCTTATTCACGTATGACCAATACATATTTTGAAGCTGGAAATGATAAATTATCAGACATGATTAAATCTGTTAAACATGGTTATATGCTTTTTGAAACTAACAATGGTATGGAAGATCCAAAGAGCTGGGCAATTCAATGCGTAGCTGAATATGGTATCGAAATCGTTGATGGTAAATTAACCGATAATTATGTTTCTCCAGTAGTAATGAGTGGCTATGTTCCTGATTTATTAAAATCAATTACTATGGTGTCAAATAATGCAAAAGTAATTGGCTCAGGTGCTTGTGGTAAAGGCTATAAAGAATGGGTAAGAGTATCTGATGGCGGACCACATTTGAAAGCAAAGGTGAAATTAGCATGAGAAACTTAGATAAGATTTTAAATGAAAGAAAAGATATAAATGGTTATTTAATAACTGAAAAAACAGAAGAATCTTTTCAATTATTCTTTGTTAAAGATAGACTTGAAACCATAAGAAAAACCAATGTATTAGACCAAAAAGTTATGGTTTATGTTTCACATGATGATTTTTTAGGTTCATTTGAATTCTCAGTTTTAGCTTCTGATACTAAAGCATCTTTAGCTAAAAAACTTGATCAAGCAGTATATACTGCAAAATTAATCAATAATAAAAAATTTGATTTGGTAAAGGGTGAAAAATCAAATCATAATTTAAAATCAAATATTTCAAAATATGATTTTAAGGAATTAGGATATGAAATTTATAATGTTTCAAGAGAGGCTATAAAAGAAACTGGCGGAGATATAAACGCACTTGAAATATTTATAAACAAAAACACCGAAAAAGTAATAAATTCATCTGGTGTTAATAGAAAGATGCAGTCATATAATATATTTGTCGAAGCCATTCCTACTTGGAATGGAGAAAATGAATCTGTAGAATTATATGAAGCTATTAGTGTATCTGAATTTAATAAAGAAGCATTAAAAGAAGAACTTGTTGAAAGCTTAAATAATGTTAGGGCAAGATATGAAGCTAAAAAGCTTGATAATCTTGGCAAATATGATATAGTATTAACTCCAAGTGAAAATTCAATGCTGTTTTCAGATATATCAAGAATATTAAGTTATGCTGCTTTATATCAGCATTTCAACTTCTATAACCTTGGTGATATGGTTTCTGAAAGCAAGAAAGATAAAATCAATATCAAAGCCAAAGGTAGCATCAAAGGATCAACCAATTCTAGAGCCTTTGACCAAGATGGATTCTTACTAACTGAAAAAGAATTAGTTAAGGATAATAAAGTTGTAGGCTTCTATGGTGCTAATAAATTTGCCCAATATGTTGGTATGGATGCTACTGGTAACTTACCTTGTATAGAAGTTAAAAAAGGGAGTTTAACAGATAATGAATTAGCTAAAATTAAACACATTGAATGTGTTTCATTCTCAGGCTTACAGGTAGACTTAATATCAGATTATATTGGCGGTGAAGTAAGATTAGGGTATTTAGTAGAAAATGGTGAAAGGAAACCAGTAACAGGTTTTACTATCAGTGCTAAATTATCTGATGTATTAAATAATATCAGATTATCTAATAAGGATACAGTTTACAGGAATTATAAAGGACCTAAAAAAGTATTATTAAGAAATATGAATGTTCTTTAATTAAAAACTGAGGCTCAATTTTGAGCCTCATATTTTTTAGATAAATTCATATTTAATTTTATTTGTCCTAATATTACCTTTTTTTATTACAGCATCATATTCAAAATCATTTATAGAATTAGGTAGGTATTCACATTCCAAACATAATGCCATATTTTTCTCATCAAAAATATTATCCATTATTTCATAATCAGTATTAAAATTATTAGTATATAGATGAACTACTTTATAATCCGTATATATATTAAGTGTTAATTTTGAATCGTTATCAATTAATTTCGCTGCTACATTATTATAATTTATTTCATCTAGTATAAAAGGATTATCATAACCAGAAGTGTTTTCAAGCACTTCTTTTTTA